>JBEAYK010000131.1:0-4165 GCA_041159305.1 Pseudomonadota bacterium | reverse complement strand
TATTTCCTGTTGGCCGGCATGGCCGAGAAATTCCACCTGCTGGCCTATGGTCTGGCGATGGTATTGATGTTCATCGGCGTCAAGATGCTGATCGTGGACTTCTACAAGATTCCGGTCGGTATTTCACTGAGCGTGGTGGCGGCACTGATCGCCGCGGCCATGGCCTTCAGTCTGGTGTTCAAACCGAAGGAAAAAAAGGCCGCTGTCGGCGAGGAATACCGGCTCAAGGACGAATAAGTCCGGGAAACGGCTTGAAACGGGGCTTGTGCTTTCGGGCACAGGCCCCATTTCCTATCAATGGACGCCGAAACCCTCTACCAGACCCGCAGCGCCGCCTATCTTGGCCGCGTCAAGTTGCAGTTCCACAAGGCATTGACCGTCAGTCTGAGCTGGGTTGCCGTGCTGCTCGCGGTATTCCTGATGCAGGACCGTTTGTTCGCCACCCGTCCTCTGGCCATTCAGCCCCAGAAAATCGAAGGACTGATTGGCGTGCTGACCGCGCCCTTGCTGCATGGTTCGTTTGAGCATCTGGCCTCGAATGCCTTTGCCATCCTGATTCTGGGCACGATTGCCGGCAGTTTGTTTCCGCGTGCCAGCCGGGCGGCATTGCCGGTGGTCTGGATCGGTTCCGGTCTGGGCACCTGGTTCATCAGCCTCGGTGGCAACCACATCGGCGCCAGCGGCGTCACCGTCGGACTGATGTTTTTCCTGATTGCCCAGGGCCTGCGCCGGCGCGATCGGATGTCCCTGACCGGTCTGATGCTGGCGCTGTTCTTCTTCGGCGGCATGGTGCTCTCGGTCTTGCCGCAGGAGGCCGGGGTGTCCTGGGAATACCATCTGTCCGGTGCGGTCGTCGGCTTCCTGTGCGGGCTGGCCTTTGCCGGATGGGACGAGCGGGCCCCGGAGCGTCTGTACAGCTGGGATCTGGAACCCGAGACGGACGATGCCGACGCCGAGCTGCAACTGGAGAAACCGCAGAACGTGCCGGTGCTCTGGCACCGCCCGGAAATCCGCAGTGGAGACAATGTGCTGCCGTTCCGGCGCCCGGATTCTTGATCGGAATCATTCCTTCACACGGCAAGCGGAGTAAAATGCCGGCAAGCACCGGGGAATCCGCCATGACCACACCGCAGCGCGTTGAACATCAACAGACCGATAAGGGTTCCGTACCGGTATACACCACGGGCGTGGTTGAACAACCCTGGGACAGCTACAGCGAAACCGATCATGCGGTATGGCGGACATTATTCCGACGCCAGCAGGCGCAGCTGGGCCAGCAGGCCTGCCGCGAATTCCTGGATGCCACCGCGGCCATGGGCATGGGCGAGGCCGGCATCCCCAAATTCAGTGAATTGAACGCGATTCTGCAAGCCACCACCGGCTGGCAAATCATCGGTGTCGAAGGCCTGTTGCCGGAGCTGGATTTCTTCGAACATCTGGCCAATCGCCGCTTCCCGGTGACCTGGTGGATCCGCCGGCCGGAGCAGCTCGATTACCTCTCGGAACCCGATCTGTTCCACGATCTCTACGGCCATGTCCCGCTGTTGATGAATCCGGTGTTCGCCGATTACATGCGTGCCTACGGCCAAGGCGGCCTGCGTGCGCACGGCTTCGGCCCCGAGGCGCTGGCGCAACTGACCCGGCTGTACTGGTACACGGTTGAATTCGGCCTGATCGACACCGTCGACGGCCTACGCATCTACGGCGCCGGCATTCTGAGCTCGAAGGGCGAGTGCGACTACAGCCTGAATTCACCGGCACCGAACCGCATCGGCTTCGACCTGCGGCGCGTGATGTGTACGCGTTACCGCATCGACACCTACCAGAAAACCTATTTCGTGATTGACAGCTTCCAGCAGCTGTTCGACGCCACCTTCGCCGATTTCGAACCGGTGTACGGACAACTGCAGGGTCTTGAGGCGATTCCGGCCGGATCGGTGCTCGACAGCGACCGCGTGTTCCATCGCGGCAGCGGCGAAGGCTGGCTGACCGATGGCGATATCTGAATTCCCGCGATAAAAAACCCGGCCGAGGCCGGGTTTTTTGTTTGCTGTGCGTGCCGCGGCTTAGAAGCGGTAGATCACACCGATGCTGGCATTGGTCTGGCGGAAGTCCAGATCGCCGCTGAAATCGAGCTTGGCGGCGGAGACGTCGATGTTCTGGCTGGTGATATTCAGGCTGACACCCCACTGCTCGCGGGGAAACCATTCAACACCGGCATTGATATAGGACACGCCGGTATCGATGTTGTTGAATTCGGCGTTGAAATAGCCTGCATCCACCTTCAAACGCCAATCATCGGCCGGAATCCAGCGCCAACCGGCACCGATACTGGGCGCCGGCAGGCTGGGCGAAACCTCGGCGGAGACGGCGCCATCGGCTACCGGATTGCCGTTGGCATCGGCCGTCATTTCGAGCTTGGCGTCCCAATTGTAGTAAACCACGCCAACGCGCGGGCCGAGCGCCCAATTTTCATGATTCGCCGCCCACCAGGTGTAGGACAAATCATAGGTACGCAGCTTGCGTTCGGCTTTCACCGTTGAATTCACGACATAAGTGACGCCATCGAAAACGATTTCACGATCAAGCTGGCGCTTTGCGGCATCGCTGTCATTGTAGATGCTGAGCGCGAATTCGTGATTGTCCCACGGGCGCCAGGTGCCGCCGATGAATGCCACGACATTACTGCTGTCCAGGCCGAGGTCTCGTTTGAAATCAATCGGTGTGCCGGTATCGTTGGCGCCGTCGGCACGGATTTCAGTATTGACATTGGGCAGGGCCAAGCGCAGAGAAACACTCGCCTTGTCCAAGGCGGTTAATGAACTTTGTGCGACGCCTGTTGACGGCAGAAGCGCCGACAACGCCAAGGCAGCAGCGGTACACGTAATCTTGTTCATGCCTAGTTTTCTCCTTAATATTTCTGCCGGCTGGCAGATGATTGAATTTTGCCACCGAATCAGGCTTCTGGCAATCATGCTCCGCAGATTCAGCCCCGGAGCAAGGTCACCGCGGCAACCACGCCCAGTGTCGTCAGCATCGCGGCGCCGAAGCGCCAGGCGAAATCACGGCCGCCGGCATACCAGGCGATTCCGGTTTTGACGGAGCCGCTGACCAACAGCAGACCGAACAGGCCCCACTCCGGATGCGGCAAGGCCCCGGACTTGCTGAGTTCGGCCACACCGACCAGCGCGGCGTGCAGTTCCGCGGCGGATGCAAACAGCGCCAAGGCCACGGCCCACTGCGGGCCAAGCACCTCATTGAGATAGGCGGTCAGAAACAGGATGGTGGCGATGATGGCGACCAGTGCCAGTGCATGCTGAATGCGGAACATGCGCTTCTGGGCGACCGGGGACTCCGTGACGGCATCGCGGCTGTAACGCAGTCCGAACACGCTGAGCAAAACGAGTACAGCGATGGCAGCGGCCAACTCGAAGCGGATGGCGTGCAGATAGTCCGGCGCCATGGCCAGCAGGACCGGAACGAACAAACTGAGCGAGGCGGCATTGGCCAACAGCGCCGCCGCCAAAGCCGGTGATTTCAGTTCCGGCTCGGCGCGCGCGGTGCCGGCGGAACTGAGCGTGGCCGCGGTGGAAGAAACGTATCCGGAAAAGAAACCGGCCAAGGGCAGGCCCCAGCGGTTGCCGACCAGACGCAGCGCCACATGGGCAATGGCGCCGACCAGCATCACCAGCACCACCAGCCGCCACAGCTTGGCCGGATTAAGGACGCCGTAATGATCAATGGCGCGGTCGGGCAGCAGCGGCAAAATGATTAAAGCGCTGGCCAGCAGGATGATGCCGTCGTGCACTTCGCGCTCGCTGAGCACTTCCTTGGCGAATCGGTGCAAGGGCGTTTTGGCATATAACAGCACCGCCGCCAACGCGCCCAGACCGGCCGCCAGCGCGGTCTGGGACACCGCCAGCGAACCCAGCAGGGCTGTCACCATCAGTGCAATTTCGCCGGTCAGGCCGGCATCCTGCGCGGCCGATCGCCAGTACGCCAAGGACACCAGCACCAGCACCAAGCCGAGCAGAACAAGTAAGGGGCCAGTGCCCAGACTGGTTGCCAGGACCGCCGCCAGGGCGGTCAGCGCATGCGTGCGCACGCCGGCAAAGGTTTCCAGATGGGTGCGCTCGCGCACCATGCCGATCATCAGGCCGATGCC
>JBEAYK010000130.1:0-4767 GCA_041159305.1 Pseudomonadota bacterium | reverse complement strand
CTGGCCAAGCCCCAGTAAATTCGAAGCCTTAGCTCTTGAATAGCCCCCGACATCATGTTTCGGGGGCTATTTTGTTTGATATCAGGCAATGTCACTGTATTCGACTGGGCAGCTCTGATACAATAGAAGACTGATTATCTTGAAGTTTTCACTGCATGGAACTGAATCCGATCCGCAACCGCATCGCCGAGTTGCAAGAGCGTGTTACCTCGCTCAGGGGGTATCTTTGACTTCGACAACAAAGTCGAGCGTCTGGAAGAAGTAAACCGCGAGCTGGAAAGCCCGCAGATTTGGAATGAGCCGGATAAGGCTCTGGCACTCGGCAAAGAGCGTGCAAGTCTGGACAGGACCGTTTCCGAGATTCGGGGCACCCTGGAAGGCTTGTCTGAAGCGCTCGAGTATCTCGAACTGGCTGAAATGGAAAACGATGAAGGCATCGTCGATTCGGTGACCGTGGATGTCGGCCGTATTGCCGAGCGCGTCGAGAAGCTGGAATTCCGCCGGATGTTCTCCGGCGAGCAGGACCATACCAACTGCTTCGTCGACATCCAATCCGGTGCCGGCGGTACCGAGGCCCAGGATTGGGCTGAGATCGTGTTGCGCATGTACCTGCGCTTCTGTGAAGCCCGCGGCTGGAAAACCGAACTGATGGAAGCCTCTGACGGCGATGTGGCCGGCATCAAAAGCGCAACGTTCCGGGTCGAGGGTGAATATGCCTATGGCTGGCTGAAAACCGAAATCGGCGTTCACCGCTTGGTGCGCAAGTCTCCTTTCGATTCCGACAACCGCCGGCACACCTCGTTCTGCTCGGTATTCGTCAGCCCGGAAGTGGATGACAACATCGAAATCGAAATCAATCCGGCGGATCTGCGGACCGATGTCTACCGCTCATCCGGTGCCGGTGGCCAGCACGTTAACAAGACCGAGTCGGCAGTTCGGATTACGCATATTCCGACCAATACCGTGGTCGCCTGCCAGATCGAACGTTCGCAGCATGGCAACCGCGACCGCGCCATGAAGATGCTCAAGGCCAAGCTCTATGAGCTTGAATTGATGAAGCGCAACTCCGAGAAGGACGCGCTGGAAGCCACCAAGTCCGATATCGGCTGGGGTAGCCAGATCCGTAGCTACGTGCTCGACCAAAGCCGAATCAAGGATCTGCGGACAGGCATCGAACGCACCGACACCCAGAAGGTCCTTGACGGCGACCTTGACGAATTCGTCGAGGCCAGCCTGAAAGCCGGCCTGACCGCCGGCGCCGGCCGCAACAATTAAGCTGAAAGAGAAGCCATGAACGAAAACGCCCCCGAACAGCCGCAGGACGAAAACCAGCTCATTGCCGAACGACGCGCGAAACTCCGCGCGCTGCGCGAGCAGGGTATCGCCTATCCGAATGACTTCGTGCGCGCAGATTATGCCGCTGATCTGCAGGCGGAATACGCCGACAAGGAGCGTTGGACCACCGAGGCCTTTCAGGAGATTGACCGCAGCGTACAGATCGCCGGCCGGCTGATGGCCAAACGTGTCATGGGCAAGGCCAGTTTCGCGCAGCTGCAGGACATGTCCGGCCGCATCCAGCTGTATCTGGCGGGCGCCGAACTTGGCGAAGTCTACGAATCCTTCAAACACTGGGATGTCGGCGATATCATCGGTGTCAGCGGTGTATTGACCCGGACCAAGACCGGCGAACTGTCCGTCAAAGGCAAAAGCCTGAGACTGCTGACCAAATCATTGCGTCCGCTCCCGGATAAATGGCACGGCCTGTCCGATGTCGAGCAGCGCTACCGCCAGCGTTACGTCGATTTGATTGTGACTCCGGAGGCGCGCGATGTATTCATCAAGCGATCCCAGGTCATTTCCGCTCTGCGCAACTGGCTGGATGCGAAGCGTTTCCTGGAAGTGGAAACGCCGATGATGCATTACATTCCCGGTGGCGCTACCGCCAAGCCGTTCATGACTCATCACAACGCGCTTGGGCTTGATCTCTATCTGCGCGTTGCGCCGGAGCTGTATCTGAAACGGTTGACCGTCGGCGGTCTTGAACGCATCTATGAAATCAACCGCAACTTCCGTAACGAGGGTGTGTCCACCCGCCATAATCCGGAATTCACCATGCTCGAACTGTACGAGGCCTACGCCACCTACAATGAGATCATGGACCTGACCGAAGGCATGATCCGCGCCGCCGCCGAAAAAGTGCTTCCGTCCATGCAGACGCATTGGGACGGTGCCGATATCGATTTGTCGAAGCCATTCAAGCGATGGACGATGACCGACGCCGTGCTTGAACACAACCCGCAAATATCAGCTGCCGATATCCGGGATGTTGCTGCCATGCGCCGCCATTGCGAGTCCCTTGGCGTCCGTTACAAGCCATCCTACGGGTGGGGCAAGTTGCTGCTGGAAGTATTCGAGAAGACCGTCGAGCACACGCTGGTGCAGCCGACCTTCATTACCCAGCACCCGACCGAGATCAGCCCCTTGGCCCGAGCCAATGACAACGATGCCGGTCTGACCGACCGCTTCGAGCTGTTCATCGGCGGCAAGGAAATCGCCAACGGCTTTTCCGAGCTCAATGATTCCGAAGACCAGGCCGCGCGCTTCGCCGAGCAGGTCAACCAGAAGGAGGGCGGGGATGACGAAGCCATGCACTTCGATGCCGATTACATCCGTGCCCTTGAAGTAGGCCTGCCGCCGACCGGCGGCCTCGGTGTCGGCATCGACCGCGTGGTGATGATGCTGACCGGTTCTGCATCCATCCGCGATGTACTGTTGTTCCCTTATATGCGACCGGTCAACGACTGAAAAAAAAGGGCGCCGAAGCGCCCTTTTTTCATGCTTCTTTCGTGCTGTCGCGCAATTCCCGCCGCAAAATCTTGCCGACGTTGGTTTTCGGAAGCTCGGTACGGAACTCGACGACTTTGGGCTGTTTGGAGCCGGTCAGATATTCACGGCAATAGTGCTTGATGTCGTCAGCGGTAATCGACTGGTCCTTGCGGACCACGACAATCTTGACGGCTTCCCCGGACTTCTCATCAGGCACGCCGACCGCAGCCACTTCCAGAATGCCCGGCATGGCGGCGATGACATCCTCGATTTCATTGGGAAACACATTGAATCCGGAGACCAGAATCATGTCTTTCTTACGGTCGACGATGTAGAAGAAGCCTTTGTCGTCCATCTTGGCGATATCGCCGGTATGCAACCAGCCCTCAGCATCGATGACCTTGGCGGTTTCATCCGGACGCTTCCAGTAGCCCTGCATCACCTGCGGGCCTTTCACACAGAGCTCACCGATTTCACCCTGGGGCAGGATGTTACCGTCGTCGTCCTTGATACAGCAGTGCGTGCTTGAAATAGGCAGACCGATGGCGCCGTTGAATTCCTTGAGATCAAGCGGGTTCATGCAGCAGGCCGGCGAGGTTTCGGTCAGGCCGTAGGCCTCAATCAAGGTCACACCGGTGACGTTTTTCCACTTTTCGGCCACCGCCTTCTGCACGGCCATGCCGCCACCGAGGGCGAGATGCATGCGGCTGAAATCGAGTTTGTCGAATCCGGGCGTATTGAGCAGACCATTGAACAGCGTATTTACCCCCGTTATGGCGGTGAAATTACTTCGCTTGAGTTCTTTGACGAAGCCCGGCATGTCGCGCGGGTTGGTAATCAGGTAGTTCAAACCGCCGAATTTCATGAACACCAGGCAATTCGCGGTCAGAGCGAAGATATGGTAGAGCGGCAACGCGGTAATGATGATTTCACTGCCTTCCTTGGCATTTTTGCCAATCCAGGAAGAGGACTGCTGCATATTGGCCACCAGGTTGCTGTGGCTCAACATGGCCCCCTTGGATACGCCGGTGGTACCACCGGTGTATTGCAGGAAGGCGATTTCGGAAGGTTGGATGCTGACATGAGGAAGTTTGTGCTTGGCGCCTTTGGCAAGCGCCTTCCGGAACCGGATGGCTTCGGGGAGATCGTAATCCGGCACCGCCTGCTTGACATGCTTGAGTACGAAATCGACCAACAGACCTCGCACTTTCGTTTCATGCAGGACTTCTTCAGCGGTGCAGGCGAAATTGTCCAAAACCAGCAAAGCGGCGGCTCCGGAATCGTTGAGTTGGTGTTTCAATTCGCGTGCGGTGTACATCGGATTGGTGTTGACGACGGTCAGACCGGCACGCAGAACGCCAAAAATGGCAATGGGATATTGCAATACATTCGGCAGCATGATGGCGACACGCTCGCCCTTTTTCAGTTTCAGCTCGTGTATGAGGTAGCTGGCGAAGTTGGCACTGAGTTCGTCGACTTCACGATAGGTGATGGTCTTGCCAAAGTTGCTGAAGGCCGGCCGATCGGCGAATTTTGTTATCGCCTTTTCGAGTACGGAAACAATCGAAGGAAATTCACTGATGTCGATGTCATGCGGGACATCGGGGGCATAGCTGTCAAGCCAGGGACGATTCATGCTCATGGTTTTTAAGGGCTGCGTAGGGATAGCCCCATTTGAGCATAAGCTCTAAATGCTGGCAAGCCCGTACGCATGAAAAAAGCGGCCGTAGCCGCTTTCTTCATCACGCTTTCACACGGCTCAGGCGGCCTTGCGTGAAGCCAGTTGACGCAGCACGTAATGCAGGATGCCGCCATGGCGGAAGTACTCGACCTCTTTCGGGGTCAGCAGCAGTACTTTGGCCTGGAAGCGTTTAACGGAACCATCGGCTGCGGTAGCGACAACATCGGCAATTTTACCGGCACCGTCCTTGAGACCCGTAA
>JBEAYK010000129.1:0-4619 GCA_041159305.1 Pseudomonadota bacterium | reverse complement strand
GATCGGCCAGCGTGTTACGGCTCAGTTCGAGATTGCTGCGTTCACTGTCGATCAGGGCATTGATGCTTCCGGAAATCGGGCGCAGTTCGTTCGGATAGACCTTGTCGAGCCGCTGCTGCCGTCCGTCCTGCAGTGCCTTCATGTCGGTTTCAAGTACGCGCAGCGGCTGCAGACTCCAGCGCAGGATGGCGATCTGCACCAGCACCAGCAGGATGCCGGCGATACCCAAATAGCCCCACAACGATTTCCGGTACTCGGCGATCTGCTTGAAGATTTCCTCTTCGCTCTCGTAGATGCGCAGAGTGATCATGGTCGGGCCGGCCGGCGTGTCGTCGAAGCGGGTGCTTGCGGTATAGCGGTAAGCCCGGATATCCGAGTCCTCGCCGATCGGCAAAGTGATTGGCCCGGTGAACTCGGCAGGCATGCCGAAGCGCGGCGGTGGCGGTTTGGGCAGACTGAACAGTTTCACCGACTCGGACTGCCAACTGCCGCCGGCACTGTCGAGCTGGGCATACAGGCCGCTGCGGAAATTGTTGAAGCGGGCATCCGGAAGATTGTCGATGCTTGCCGTCTGCAGCCGGCCGTTCCTGTCGAAATTCACTTCATCCCAGATGGCCAGCGCATAGCGTTCCATGCGCGCTTCCATGTTGTTGACCAGAGAGCTTTGGAAGGCCTTGTCGAGCGCGATTCCGGTCAGACCGAGGAAGGCGACCAGCCCCAGACTGGCCGCAATCAGCTGCCGCGCATGCAAGGACAGGGCGCGTCGCGTGGTGCTCATGGCGGGCGGCGGATTACTCGTTGCGCGGGATGGCGAAGCGGTAGCCGCGACCGCGCACGGTTTCGATGGGTTTCAGGGTACCGTCCGGATCGAGCTTCTTGCGCAGTCGTCCGACGAACACCTCCAGCACATTGGAATCGCGGTCGAAATCCTGCTGGTAGATGTGTTCGGTGAGATCTGCCTTGGACACCAGTTCGCCGGCATGCAGCATCAGGTATTCCAGCACTTTGTATTCGTAGCTGGTCAGATCGGCGGCGACATCGTTGATGGTGACCTTCTGCGCGGCCAGATCAAGCTTGACCGGCCCGCATTCGAGGCTCGGCTTGCTCCAGCCGGCGGCGCGCCGCAGCAGGGCATTGATGCGTGCCAGCAGCTCTTCGACATGAAAGGGTTTGACCAGATAATCGTCGGCACCGTACTTGAGTCCTTCGACTTTGTCCTGCCAGCTGGAACGCGCGGTCAGGATCAGGATCGGGAATTTCTGGCCGGCATCGCGCAGACCACGAACCACATCCATGCCCGAAATCTTCGGCAGACCCAGATCCACCACGGCCAGATCGAACGGGATTTCCCGGCCATGGAACAGGGCTTCTTCGCCGTCACTGGCGGTATCGACTGCGAAACCTTCGCGTTTCAAGCGTGCCGCCAAGGTCTCCCTCAACGGTGCTTCGTCTTCCACAAGCAGGATGCGCATGACTCGTCCTTTCCGGGATGGGATTAATGATCGGCGGAGCGGTTCCGTTGTCCGGGGTCGTCGTCCGCTTTCTGGACAGTTTCCACGGAACGGCCATTTTCGTCAAATAACTGCTGATGGATGATGATGCGTCCATTCGGCATCTGGACTTTGATCTGGTTGAGTTGCCGGCCCTGTACGCTGACCGGTTTGGCACCAATGACCTTGCCGCCGGTCTGGCGTTCGACTTGGCGGACGGTCACCGTGCGCGGCTGGGAACGCAACGTGGTCTTGGTGTTGGGTAGACTGCTGCGCGGGCCAGCGTCGCGATCCTGGGTCTTGGCTTCGGGAGGCTGGCGCGGCGCCTGCGACGACTGCGCCAACACACCATGGGCACTTGCGGCAATCATCACGGCGGCGAGCAGACGGATCTTCATGGGCGTATGGTAGTACAAACCGACCGTTAGTTAAATAAAAGTTAGTTTGGCATGGCCTAGGTGAATTGGCTCTGAACCTGCGCTCAGTAGATTTCACCGACACAGCAGCGCAGCGAGCCGCCGGCCAGCTCCAGGGTCGGCATCGGCACGGCATGCAGGCGGAACCCGGAGGTGTCCAGCATCGCCAGTTGGTGAGGATCCAGACTGGCAGCGGCGCGGGCACTGAGAAAAACATCCTGCCCGCTCAGGGCGATGCAGTTACCGGCAAAGTCGGCTTTCTGCGCCGGGCTCAGCTGGACTGCCGTGCCGCCATAGAATCCGGCGATGGCCTCTGGCACACGGCTGTCACGGAACCCGCAGGGCGCGATGACCGCCGCACGTCCGGCCAGAATGCTCAGGACGACATTGGTGTGGTACTCGCCTTCGGCCAGATCGAACATCAGGGTGGCGCGCAGGCCGAAGGCCGCGTGCATGGCACGCACGCCGGTTTCATCGCAGCGTTCGCTCAGACCGCAGAAGCCAATACCGCGGGCACGGTCGATGACCATCGACCCGGTCAACTCGCAGATGCCCGGCTGCCTGCCGAGGTCAACCAGTGTGCGTCCCAGCGTTTCAGTGAAGAACCGGCGGATGTCATCACGGGCGGCCTCACGTTGACGCACGGGGTGACGCATATGACCGAGGATCAGACGTTCCGGTGTCAGCGCAAAGACATTATTGGGAAACACCGCATCCGGCGTTTCGGGATCACCGGGAAAACAGATGACTGGCAGGCAGCGGCGGATGACTGCCTGCAAAGCACGGTGTTCGGCATGCGCGGATGCGGCATCGACCATCGCCGACATCTGCATGTAACGGTTGTCAGTGGCCGATTGTTCGGCCAAGCAGAATCCTTCCGGGCTGACCATGAACACCGCCTTCACACAGGCCGGCGCATCGGCGGCGCATTTGCTCGCGAAAGCGAAGAATTCCCGGGTATCGCGCGTGATCACGACGCTTCCCGGAAACGCGTGGCGGCCAAAGCTTTGGCGATGACAGGCCAGCCGGCGCCCGGTAACGGCGCTTCCTGACTCAACACCTGCCGGAACAGACGGCCGCCGGGTTGGCCATGGAATAGCCCAAGCAGGCATTTGCTGATGTGCTTGAGTGCCACGCCCGAAGCGCACTGCACCGTCACGTAGTCCTGCATGGCCAGCAGCAGCTGTTCGCGGTCCTGCTCCACACTGCCGAAAATGGCGGCATGCATGCGGTGCAGACGGAACGGATCCTGATAAGCGGCACGGCCGATCATCACACCATCCACTTTGGGCATCGCCTCGAGACAATCACTGACCTCTGCCAATCCACCGTTGAGTACGATGCGCAGATTTGGCCGTTCCTGTTTGAGGCGGAACACCCAGTCATAACGCAATGGCGGGATCTCGCGGTTTTCCTTCGGACTCAGTCCGCTCAACCAGGCCTTGCGCGCATGCACCACGAATTCGGCACAGCCGTTGCCGGAAACGGTGTCGATGAAGTGCAGGAAGGCATCGTAGTCTTCCTGTTCATCCACGCCCAGTCGGCATTTCACAGTCACCGGCACGCGAACCGCGTTTTGCATGGCAGCGATGCATTCGCCGACCACCTGCGGTTCTTTCATCAGACAAGCCCCGAACCGACCGGCCTGGACGCGGTCGGATGGACAGCCGACATTGAGGTTGATCTCGGCATAACCGTACTGCTCGGCGATGCGACTGGCTTCGGCCAGATGTGCCGGATCGCTGCCACCCAGCTGCAGTGCCAACGGTTGCTCGCGGGCATCATAGCCGAGCAGACGTTCACGATCGCCGAACATAACCGCCTGGGCATGCACCATTTCGGTATAAAGCCGCGCCTTTGGCGCCAGCAAGCGGTGGAACACCCTGCAGTGGCGGTCGGTCCAGTCCATCATGGGTGCTACGGAGAGACGGATGCTGTCGGAGTAGGTGCTCATTTCGAAATCATTTCCGCCAGTTCAATGCCGCCGAACTCTGCTCGCGCAGTTCGGACTGTTCGGATTCGATGGAAATGTCGAGGCCGGCCCTGAGCAGATACTTGAGGGTGATGACCTGGCCGATGCCCAGCAGCGACACGCCGTAGCTGACGAACAGGCGGGGTGAACAGCAGCGACACGCCGTAGCTGACGAACAAGCGCGGTGAAATCTGCTTTCCGATGGTCAGCGTGGAATCGCCGAGTGCACGCGACTCGCTGATCGAGGCCTGATCCAATCCGACCTTGCGGCCGAGCGTGCCGACCAGGAACGATCCGCCGGCGTTAAGCGCCATGGACTTGGCATTGATGGAATCGGCCTGTCCAGCGCTGACCGAGTTCAGCGGGCGGCCGAACAGCAGCCAGGACAGCGCATCGGAATCGGACATGGCCGGATTCGACACCACCGTGGTTTTCGGCTTGGCCGCCGGCCCGGTAATCTGCAGGCCGACCGTGACGTTCTCTTCTTCAATCACCCGTTCGGTCAGGATATCGAGACGCGGCTCGTATACTAGATTGTTGTTGTACTGGAGATTGCCGCGCTTGATGATCAGTTCCTTGCCGTATGCGGCGTACTCCCCGCTCAGACTGAGGGTGCCGGTGAGCTTGGTCGGGCTGTCATATGGGCTGTCGACCGCGACCTTGCCGGTCACTTCGCCGTCCAGTCCGTAGCCGGTGACTTTGACATGGTCGCTGATTCCGACCTTCAGTTTCAGACCCAAC
>JBEAYK010000128.1:0-4290 GCA_041159305.1 Pseudomonadota bacterium | reverse complement strand
CTGCTCGATATGCTGGAAGACCTCGACGATGTCCAGAACGTGTATTCCAACGCCGAACTCGAATCCTGATACGTGACCGTCCGCATCCTCGGCATTGATCCAGGCTCGCAGCGCACCGGCGTTGGCATCATCGATGTCGATGCCGCTGGGCGGATTACGCATGTGCACCATCAGCCGATTGTGCTTCTGGTTGCCGAGAATTTTCCACAACGTCTGAAAGTGCTGCTCGATGAACTGGATGCCCTGATTACTCGGTTCCAGCCGCAGGAAGTCGCAATCGAGAAGGTGTTCATGGCGCGCAATCCCGATTCCGCACTCAAGCTCGGTCAGGCACGCGGCGCTGCCATGTGTGCGGCGGTGCTGCGCGATCTGCCGATCCACGAGTACGCCGCCAAGGAAATCAAGCTGGCGGTAGTGGGCAAGGGCGGTGCCGACAAGGTGCAGGTCCAGCACATGATGGGCGTTCTGCTGAACCTCAATGGTAAAATACAAGCCGACGCCGCCGATGCCCTGGCGGTCGCCGTCACCCACGCCAATGTGCGTGCCACCGCCAACCGCATCGGCATCTCGGCGCGGCAGGTCTGGAGCAGGAAATGATCGGACGATTGCGCGGTACCCTCATCAGCAAACAGGCGCCCTGGATTCTGCTCGAAGTCGGCGGTGTCGGTTACGAGCTGGAAGTGCCGATGTCGACCTACTACGATCTGCCGGCGGCCGGCGAAGCGGTCACCCTGATCACCCACTATGCGGTGCGCGAGGATGCCGTGGCTCTGTATGGTTTCGCCACCGAAGCCGAACGCCGCCTGTTCCGCGATGTCCAGAAAGTCTCCGGGATCGGTGCCAAGATCGCGCTGGCGGTCCTTTCGGGCAGCAGCGTCAATGAATTCACCCGTATGCTGCAGAACGGCGACATTGCCGCTCTGGTCAAAATTCCCGGTATCGGCAAGAAAACCGCCGAGCGGATGATCGTCGAGCTGCGCGAGCGCAGTCAGCAGATGCCGGTGGCACTTGGCGGCGGTTCAGCCATGCCGGCCGATGCCATCAGCGAAGCCAGCATCGCGCTGCAGCAGTTGGGCTACAAGCCGGCTGAAATTTCACGCATGGTGAAAGATGCCAAATCCACCGATAGCGCGGAGGACATCATCCGCGCCGCCCTGAAATCCGCATTGAGGTCTTGATATGTCCAGCGATGTCCATTCGCATGAAAAAGCCTCGAAGGCCGCATTGATGGTCGGTGCCGTCGGCGTGGTATTCGGCGACATCGGCACCAGTCCGCTGTATACCCTGAAAGAAGCGTTCGGCGAACACTACGGCTTGGCCGCCAATCAAGCCAATGTGCTGGGCATTCTGTCATTGGTGTTCTGGGCCATGTTGCTGGTGGTCACTTTGAAGTACGTAATGATCATCACCCGCGCCGACAACCGTGGCGAGGGCGGTATTCTGTCGCTGATGACGGTGGTGACGCGTGCATTGCCCATCGCGTCGCCGTTGACATACGGCATCGGTATCCTGGGCATTTTGGGCACCGCATTTTTCTTCGGCGATGCCGTGATCACCCCGGCGATGACGGTGCTATCAGCGGTGGAGGGCATGAAAGTGATTGCGCCAGGGCTGGATGCTTATGTCATACCGGCGGCCTTGGTGATTTTGGTCATCTTATTTTCATGCCAGCGTTTCGGTACTGAAAAAGTCGGCCGTATTTTCGGCCCGGTCATGCTGGTTTGGTTTTTTAGCATCGCCTTGTTGGGCATGTTGCAGATTCTGAAAAACCCCGGAATTCTGCTGGCGCTTAATCCCCTGTATGGCATCAGTTTCTTTATTGAAAATGGTGTAGGCGCCTGGCTGCTTTTGGGAGCGGTGGTGCTATGCGTGACAGGCGGTGAAGCCCTGTATGCCGATATGGGCCATTTTGGCCGAATGCCGATCCGCAACGCCTGGATGACGGTGGTATTGCCTTCTTTGGTGCTGAATTACTTCGGCCAGGGCGCCCTGATTCTGGAAAATCCAGCCGCGACCAGCAATCCGTTCTTCAGCATGGTGCCCGCGCCACTACTGATTCCGATGATCGTGCTGGCCACCTTGGCCGCTGTCATTGCCTCGCAGGCCGTTATTTCCGGGGCATTCTCGCTGGCCCGACAGGCCATCCAGCTAGGCTATTTGCCGCGCCTGCAGTTGAAACACACCTCGGCGCATACCATCGGCCAAATCTACGTGCCTTGGGTCAATTACATCCTGTTCTTTACCGTCATCATGCTGGTCATCGGCTTCAGGGATTCCTCGTCCATGGCTGCCGCTTATGGCGTATCGGTGACCGGCAGCATGTTGATTGACACCATCCTGATGATCATTCTGGCATCCCAGGGCTGGCGTTTGAAAACACCGGTGATCTGGTTCTTCGGTCTCAGCTTTCTGATCATCGACATCGCTCTGTTTTCCGCCAATGCCATCAAGTTCCTGCATGGCGCTTGGGTTCCGGTCCTGCTCGGCCTGATTGTATTCACGATCATGCGCACCTGGCGCCATGGCCGCGATCTGGTGCGTGGACAGATCAACCGCGAGAGTCTGCGCATCGAGCACTTCATCAAGAGCGTGCAGGTCGATCCGCCGGTCAGGGTTCCGGGAACGGCTATCTTCATGACCCCGTCCAACGATTACCTGCCGCCATCGCTGTTGCATAACCTGAAACACAATAAAGTGCTGCACAGCCAGAACATTCTGCTGAGTGTCGAGACCCTGAGTGTGCCGCGCGCCGAAAAGGAAGAGCGTTATTCGATGCTGGACCTGGGGTCTGGCTTCTACCGGCTCAACTTCCGCTATGGCTACATGGAAGACCCTGATGTTCCGAAGACCCTGGCGCTGATGAAAGAGGCCGGTCTGGTTCTGGATCCGATGGACACCACCTATTTCGCCAGCCGCGAAGCGCTGATTGCCAAAGATGACCAAGGCATGGCGCTGTGGCGCGACAAGCTGTTCCTGTTCATGTCCCGCAACGCCACCCCGGCCACCGAATTCTTCGGCATTCCGGGTGAACGGCTGGTTGAGCTGGGCACGAAAGTGGTAATTTAGGTGCTGGAATCGGGTTTCACGGAAAAGGTTGTCGTCAATGGATGAACTGCGCGTAGTCAGCGGTGCCGCGAACCGGGAAGATGAGCTGATCGAAGCCAGCATCCGCCCGAAGAAGCTGGATGAATATCTCGGCCAGACGGCCGTGCGTGAGCAGATGAGCATCTATATCGAAGCGGCGCGCCGGCGCAGCGAGGCGCTCGATCACGTATTGATTTTTGGCCCTCCCGGGCTTGGTAAAACCACGCTCAGTCATGTCATCGCCAATGAAATGGGCGTTTCCGTTCGACAGACTTCCGGCCCGGTCATTGAACGCGCCGGCGATCTGGCCGCCATATTGACCAATCTGCAGCCGAATGACGTGCTGTTCATCGATGAAATCCACCGGTTATCGCCGGTCATCGAGGAAGTGCTGTATCCGGCCATGGAAGATTTCCAGATCGACATCATGATTGGTGAGGGTCCGGCCGCACGCTCGATCAAACTCGACCTGCCGCCATTCACCCTGATCGGCGCCACTACCCGTGCCGGATTGTTGACCGGCCCCTTGCGTGACCGTTTCGGTATCGTGCAGCGGCTGGAGTTCTATTCGGTCGAAGAGCTCTGCCGTATCGTCACGCGCTCGGCCGGCATCCTTTCAATTGCCTGCGATGAAGGCGGCGCCCGCGAAATTGCCTGCCGTTCGCGCGGTACGCCACGAATCGCCAACCGTCTGTTGCGACGGGTACGTGATTACGCGCAGGTCAAGGGCGATGGCTGCATCGATGCCGAATTGGCGGTGGCTGCGATGGCCATGCTGAAAGTGGATCCAGAGGGGTTCGATGATTCCGATCGCCGGCTTCTCAAAATGATCATGGAAAACTTCGACGGCGGCCCGGTCGGCGTGGAATCGCTGGCGGCGGCGCTCAGCGAAGAGCGTGGCACCCTTGAGGACGTGGTCGAACCGTTCCTGATCCAGCAGGGATTTATCATGCGCACGGCGCGCGGGCGCATGGCAACCGCCAAAGCCTACCGCCATTTCGGCTTGAGCATGCCCGGCGGCAAGACCGATCCGGATCTGTTTTCATGAGTGCATTCGAGTGGCCGGTACGCGTGTACTGGGAGGATACCGATGCTGGCGGCGTGGTCTACCACGCCCGTTACCTGCATTTTCTCGAACGTGCACGCACTGAATGGCTGCGCAGCTGCGGTTATGAACAGGGCCATATGAGCGAGACCACCGATATG
>JBEAYK010000011.1:0-13938 GCA_041159305.1 Pseudomonadota bacterium | reverse complement strand
ATCGGCAGAATGACGTCGGCCAGCTCTTTCAGCGATTCGGTGACATAGGCGCTGCAGGCGATGACCTTGGCACCGATCATGGCTTTGACGGCGCGCGTGGTGTCGCTGAAATCGAATTGCGGCTCGATGCCGAACAGCAGCATGGATTTCAAATCACCATTGAGCATGGCGACGGCGTTGCGGCCACCCTCGCCCGGCAACACGCCCTGCCCGGCCAGACCGATGGCGTTGGCACCCTGCGGCAGACGGCAGAGCTTGGCCTTTCCGGATTGCTGCAAGGCCTTGGCGGCAGCGCGGATATGCGATGCGTCACCATGGTTTTCAGCGATTTCACCGAGGATGAGAACCGATCCTTCATCCAGCGTTGCGGCTAATGCCTTAAGGGCATCGGCAATCTTGGACGGCGGCACAATGGCTTTGGTCGCCGTATCGAAGGTGAATTCGAAATCGACCGGATTGATGACATGCACTTTGGCGCCACGTTTGACGGCCTGATGGATGCGTTGGTGCAACAGGGGCATTTCGTGGCGGATGTTGCAACCGACCAGAACGATGCTGCCCGCCTTTTCAATATCGGCAACCCTTGCGTTGAAAACCTCGGCGACGGCTTCGTCAGCGAAATCGAGTTGTTTGATGCGGTGATCAAGGTTCCGGACACCCAGCGCATTAGCCAAGGACGCCAGCATGAAACCTTCTTCATTGCTGCTGGCCGGATGCGCCAGGATGCCGATTTCAGCAGCAGGCGCCGATTTCAGCACGGCAGCGGCGGCAGCCAGGGCTTCATCCCATGCGGCAACGCGCCAATGACCGTTTTCTTTGACCATCGGCTGCGTGGCGCGGTCGCTGCTGTACAGGCCTTCATGCGAATAGCGGTCACGGTCCGAGAGCCAGCATTCATTCACTGCCTCGTTGTCGCGCGGCACGGCGCGCAGGACTTCGCCGCGGCGGCTGTGCAGGTACATATTCGAACCGAGGGCATCGTGATAACCGAGCGATTCCTTGGCGGTCAGTTCCCAGGCACGGGCCTTGTAGCGGAACACCTTGTTGGTCAGTGCGCCGACGGGGCAGACATCAATGACGTTGCCGGAGATCTCACTCATCAACGGCTTGCCGTCGAAGGTACCGATCTGGAGATTTTCGCCACGGTAGATGCCGCCGAGTTCATACGTGCCGGCGATTTCGGCCGAAAAGCGCACGCATCGCGTGCACTGGATGCAGCGGGTCATATCGGTGGCAACCAGCGGACCCATGTCTTCATCGGGCACCACGCGTTTGCGATCAACGTAACGGCTGACCGAACGGCCGTATCCCATGGACACGTCCTGCAATTCGCATTCGCCGCCCTGGTCGCAGATCGGGCAGTCCAGCGGGTGATTGACCAGCAGGAATTCCATCACATTGCGCTGCGCATCCAGCGCGCGCTTGCTCTGGGTGAACACCTTCATGCCTTCCATCACCGGCGTGGCGCAGGCCGGCATCGGCTTCGGCGTTTTCTCAACATCGACCAGACACATGCGGCAGTTGGCTGCAATCGGCAGTTTCTCGTGATAGCAGAAACGCGGAATCGGGATTCCGGCAGCATCAGAGGCCTGGATGATCATCGAGCCCTTGGCGATCTGCACACTCTCGCCGTTGATTTCGAGGGTGACCATGTCGGCGGCGGCCTGCGGTTTGTCGGCGGTGGTGCTCATGCCGCGTTCTCCAGTTGCGCGTCCACCCAGAAGCGTTTGTTCTGGATGGCGTATTCGAATTCATGCCAGTAGTGGCGCAGGAAGCCCTGCACCGGCCAGGCAGCAGCCTCGCCGAAAGCACAGATGGTGTGGCCTTCGATCTGACCGGCAGCGGATTTCAGCATGGCCAAATCCTCCATGGTCGCTTCATGGGCGACGATGCGCGACAGTACCCGGTACATCCAGCCGGTGCCTTCGCGGCACGGCGTGCACTGGCCGCAGCTTTCCTTGTAGTAGAAACGCGAAATCCGGTGACAGGCACGCACCATGCAGGTGCTGTCGTCCATCACCACGACCGCGCCGGAACCCAGACCCGAGCCGGCTTTCTGGATCGAATCGTAATCCATGGTGCAGGCCATCATGGTTTCGGCCGGCAGTACCGGCATCGAAGAACCGCCGGGAATGACTGCTTTCAATTTACGTCCGGCACGGATGCCGCCGGCCATGGCGAGCAGCTCGCTGAACGGCGTGCCCAGACGGATTTCAAAATTGCCCGGATTGGCGACATGACCGGACACCGAGAAGATCTTCGGACCACCGTTGTTGGGTTTGCCCAGATTCAGGAACCACTCCGCGCCGTTGCGGATGATGGCCGGGACCGAGGCATAGGTTTCGGTATTGTTGATGGTGGTCGGTTTGCCGAACAGGCCGAAATTGGCCGGGAACGGCGGCTTGAAGCGCGGCTGGCCTTTCTTGCCTTCCAGCGATTCCATCATCGCGGTTTCTTCGCCGCAGATATAGGCGCCGGCGCCGAGAGCAGCGTACATGTCGACATCGATGCCGGAGCCGAGGATGTTCTTGCCGAGCAGACCGGCCGCATAGGCTTCCTTCAGGGCTTCCTCGAAATGTTCGAACGGTTCGTGGTGGAACTCGCCGCGCAGATAATTGTAAGCCACGGTGGAACCGGTGGCATAGCAGGCGATGGCCATGCCCTCGATGACTGAATGCGGGTTGAAGCGCAGGATATCGCGGTCCTTGCAGGTGCCGGGTTCGGATTCATCCGAGTTGCACAGGATGTATTTCTGGCCGGGCGCGCTGCGTGGCATGAAGCTCCACTTCAGACCGGTCGGAAAGCCTGCGCCGCCACGGCCGCGCAGTCCGGACTGTTTGACCATCTCGATGACCTGTTCCTGCGGCATTTTTTCCGCGAGGATCTTCTTCCAGGCGGTGTAACCGTCCTGTTTCAGGTAGCTGTCCAGTGCCCACGGTTTCTCATGGTGCAAGGTGGTGTAGACAACCTGATGTGCTTGGGGTGCGGGACCGATCGCCATGGGAGTTCCTTACTTCAGGCCGTCGAACAGTTGGTCAAGGGTATTGGGGGTCACGCGCTCGTGATAATGGCCATCGATGACCACCGCCACCGCGCCGGCACAGGCCGCCACGCATTCCTCTTCCACCTTGAGGGTGATGCGGCCGTCGGCACTGGTTTCACCGTGCTTGCAGCCGAGTTTTTTCTCGGCATGCCGCACCAGATCTTCGGCGCCGTTCAGCCAGCAGCTGATGTTGGTGCAGATCGAGACTTTGTGGCGACCGACCGGCTCCAGATCGAACATCGAGTAGAAGCTGGCCACCTCGTAGGCCCAAACGGCCGGAATATCGAGGTATTTGGCGACCGCCGCCATCAGTTCATCGGTCAGCCAGCCGCCGTTCTGTTCCTGTGCAGCCATCAGGCCCTGTATGACAGCCGAGCGCTTGCGGTCGGCCGGAAACTTGGCGACCCAATGGTCGATGTGCGCACGCGTTTCCGCATTCAACGCAAGCAGCGGATCGACATGCTGGCAGGCAGCGAAATTACCGGTTGCTTTCATCGATCCACCTCACCAAAAACGATATCGTAGGTGCCGATCATCGCCACCACGTCAGCCAGCATGTGACCGCGCACGATGGCATCCATCGACGACAGATGCGCGAAGCCAGGCGCGCGGGCTTTCAGACGGAACGGCTTGTTGGCGCCATCAGACACCAGGTAAACGCCGAACTCGCCTTTCGGGGCTTCCACCGCCGAATACACTTCGCCAGCAGGAACCGAATAGCCTTCGGTGAACAGCTTGAAGTGATGGATCAGCGCTTCCATGTCTTCCTTCATTTCCATGCGGGACGGCGGCGCCACTTTGAAGTTGGACACCATCACCGGACCCGGATTGGCGCGCAGCCAACCGATGCATTGCTGGATGATGCGGTTGGACTGACGCATTTCCTCGACCCGAACCAGATAGCGGTCGTAGCAATCGCCGGTGACGCCAACCGGAATATCGAAATCGACATTGGCGTAGGCGGCATAGGGTTGCTTCTTGCGCAGATCCCAGGCAACGCCGGAGCCGCGCAGCATTGGACCGGTCATGCCCCAAGCCAGAGCCTTCTCCGGCGGCACCACGCCGATGCCGACCGTACGCTGTTTCCAGATGCGGTTGTCGGTCAGCAGGGTTTCGTATTCGTCGATCTTGCTCGGGAAATCGTCGGTGAAGGCCTGCAGGAAGTCGAGCATGGATCCTTCGCGCCAGGCGTTGGAACGCTTCAGGGCATCGCCCTTGCGCCACGGCGATTCACGATATTTCGGCATGGTGTCCGGCAGGTCGCGGTAAACGCCGCCCGGACGGTAATAGGTGGCGTGCATGCGTGCGCCGGAGACGGCTTCGTAACAGTCCATCAGCTCTTCGCGTTCGCGGAAGGCGTACAGGAACACCGCCATGGCGCCGAGATCAAGGCCGTTCGAACCGATCCACATCAGGTGGTTCAGGATGCGGGTGATTTCGTCGAACATGGTACGGATGTACTGCGCGCGGATTGGCGCTTCGACACCGAGAAGCTGCTCGATGCCACGCACATAGGCATGCTCATTGCACATCATCGACACGTAGTCGAGACGGTCCATGTAGCCGATGGATTGGTTGAAAGGCTTGGACTCGGCGAGTTTTTCGGTGCCGCGGTGCAAGAGGCCGATGTGCGGATCGGCACGCTGGACCACTTCACCATCCATTTCGAGAATGAGACGGAGCACGCCGTGTGCGGCCGGATGCTGCGGACCGAAGTTCAGCGTGTAATTGCGGATTTCCTGGGCGCTCATGATTTCACCTGGGCTTGTTCGGATTGCGCCTGCTGCCAGCGCGAATCCTCACGGATGGTTTTCGGAACGCCGACACGGGGCTCGATGGAGACCGGCTGGTAGATCACGCGGCCGCGCTCTTCGTCATAACGGACTTCCACATTGCCGATCAGCGGAAAATCCTTGCGGAACGGATGGCCGACGAAACCGTAATCGGTGAGGATGCGGCGCAGATCCGGATGACCGGTGAAGATGATGCCGAACAGGTCGAATGCCTCGCGCTCGAACCAGGTCGCGACCGGATATACCGAGACCACGGAATCGATCTGGGGCATGGCATTGTCTTCGGCAAAACAGCGCACGCGGATGCGGCGGTTGTGCTTGACCGAGGTCAGGTGAACGACGGCGGCGAAGCGCTTGGCCGGGCCGAGTCCTTGCGGACGCGAGGCCCAGGTAAAACGGCCGGGACCCTCGCCCTCGACGCCGCGCGAGAAACCTTCCGAGGACACATCGGTGGTGTCCCATTCGGCTTCGCCGTAACTCAGGTAATCGATGCCGCACAGGTCGATCAATTGCTCGAAAGCGAAATCCGGATGGTCACGCAGTTCGGTCATGACCGATTTGTAATCGGCCGGTGCGGTTTCCAGCGTGATTTCATCGCGCTGGCGGATGATGCGCTGGGCGCGAGCACCGAAATGGCTGCTCAGCTTTTCCACGAAAGGATGGGGCAGTTCGTTCATGGTCCGTCCTCAGCGCGCGATGGTGTTGGTGCGGCGGATTTTCTTCATCAGCTGTAGCACGCCGTAAACCAAGGCTTCCGCGGTCGGCGGACAGCCCGGCACGTAAACATCGACCGGTACGATGCGATCGCAACCGCGCACCACCGAATACGAGTAATGGTAATAGCCGCCGCCGTTGGCACAGCTGCCCATGGAAATCACCCACTTCGGCTCCGGCATCTGGTCGTAAACTTTGCGCAGGGCCGGCGCCATTTTGTTCACCAGTGTGCCGGCAACGATCATGACGTCGGCCTGACGCGGCGACGGACGGAAGATCACGCCGTAGCGGTCCAGATCGAGACGCGATGCGCCGGCATGCATCATTTCCACGGCACAGCAGGCCAAGCCGAAGGTCATCGGCCACATCGAACCGGTGCGCGCCCAGTTGATCAGGGTGTCGAGATTGGTGGTGACGAAACCGCGTTCGACCAGCGGATTGTCGCCGCCGGGCCGCAGGATGTCGTCGACCGAGGCTACCGGAATCGGGTTATGCATCACCCGGGCGACGGAATCGGAAACGTTGTCGATCACTCCCATTCGAGAGCTCCTTTCTTCCAAGCGTAAATGAAGCCCATCAGCAGAAGGCCGAGGAATATGCCCATCTCGACCAGCCCCATGAAACCGAGATCGCGGAATACCACCGCCCACGGAAACACGAAGGCGATTTCGAGATCGAAAACGATGAACATGATGGCGATGAGGTAATAGCGCACATCGAACTGGATGTGCGCGTCTTCGAAGGCGACGAAGCCGCACTCGTAAGGCGAGAGTTTTTCGGCGCCGGGGCGCTGCGGACCGAGCAGGCGTCCGAGGACCATCAGGGCGATGCCGACACCGGCCGCGACCGCAAGAAACAATGCTATCGGCACATACGCATTCAGCACATGCGTCTCCTTGTTTGAAGGGTGAACATCCCTGTTTTCCGGCACGATGCGTGTTCGGGGACAGGCGCACTATGATAACGCTACGGGCGCATCCAATGCAATGAATACGGTGGGTTTTTCCTCACGAATCAAACGCAAACTCCGATTCGTGGGCAACAAAAAACGCCTGCCGAAGCAAGCGTTTCTCAATGGTGCCCAAGAGGGGACTCGAACCCCTACGCCCTAAAGCGCTACCACCTCAAGGTAGTGCGTCTACCAATTCCGCCACCTGGGCTTGAAACTATTTTAGCATTACGCCGTTTGGGCGCTTATTTTTTCTCGGGTTGCGGAGCCGCAGGGGCCGCCGCAGGTGCATCCGTGGTGGCCGGAACCGCGGGAGCCGCAGCAGGAACCGGTATCGTGGATGCCGGAGCCGACCCAGATTCCGGGACCGCAGGCAGGCTGCTCATCACGCCGATATCGGCCGCTTCGACCTCCGGCTTGTTGAGGTTGACCGCTTTCCAAGCCATGAACAAGGCCACAAGGAAGAACACGAAGGCCAGCCATTTGGTCGACTTGGTCAGGAAGTTGGCGGAGCCGCGGGCACCGAATACGGTACCGGAAGCGCCGGCACCGAAGCCGGACCCGGCCTGGGCACCTGCACCGCGTTGCAGCAGAATCAGCACCACCATGGCCACAGCGACCAGAATGTAAACAACCGTCAAAATGGTATCAATCATAGTTAAACCGTTAATTTGTGCCCGCAGCGGCAGCCACGATGGCACTGAATTCTTGGGCGACCAAGGAGGCCCCGCCCACCAATCCCCCGTCGACATCGGGCTGTGCGAACAGCTCGGCGGCGTTGGAGGCCTTCACACTGCCACCGTAAAGGATTGGCAATAAGCCGGCTATTTTAGCATCAAAAGCAGCCACTTCGCCACGGATAAATGCGTGCACTTCCTGCGCCTGCTCCTTGCTGGCGGTTTTGCCGGTACCAATGGCCCAGACCGGCTCATAGGCGATGATTGCACCGGCGAAGGCCTCGGCGCCGCCCTGCTCGAACACCGGCTTAAGTTGTTTTTCGATGACCCATTCGGTATGCCCGGCCTCGCGCTGGTGCAGGCTTTCGCCCACGCACAGCACTGGAATCAGGCCGGCGCGCTTGGCGGCCAGGAACTTCTCGGCAACCAGCTCGTTGGATTCCTGCTGGTATTGACGGCGCTCGGAATGCCCGACCAGCACGTAGCGGCAGCCGATATCGGCCAGCATTTCGGCGGCGATATCGCCGGTAAAGGCGCCCTGCACATGCACACCGACATCCTGCGCGCCGAAAACGAAACCCATGCCGGCATAGCGGCCGATCAGGTGGTCGAGGATCGGCAGCGGCGGGATGATCAGGGTTTCCACGGCCGGATTCAGGGACGGCGCCAGCGTATTCAGCAGGGCTTCGCCGAAGGCACGACTGCCGTTGAGCTTCCAGTTCCCCGCCACGATTTTTTTCCGCATGTCGCTCCCCTGCCCGACGGCTTGATGCACAATGAGGAGGCCATTTTAACCTGAATGAAGTCCGACCATGAAAACCGACCAGTACGCCCTGATTACCGGCGCCTCCAGCGGCATCGGCGAAGCCATTGCCCGTGAATACGCCCGCCGCGGCAAACCGCTGATTCTGACTGCCCGCCGCAAGGACCGTCTGGACGCCCTCGCCGCCGAACTGGGCCAAAAGGTGCCGGTCGTGGTGCTGGCCGCCGACCTGGCCGATCCGAAAGCCCCGCAGGAGATGTTCGCAGCCGTCCAGGCCGCCGGCCTGCAGGTCGACACCCTGGTCAACAATGCCGGCTACGGTGTGCCGGGCCGGTATCTGTCGGAGACCTGGGCGAGCCACCGTGATTTCCTGCAGGTGCTGATGACCGCGGTGGCAGAGCTGACCTACCTGTTCCTGCCGGCCATGGAAGCCCAGAAGCACGGCCGCATTCTGAACGTGGCCTCCTTGGCCGGACTGGTGCCGGCCTCGGCCGGGCACACCTTGTACGGGGCCAGCAAATCCTGGCTGATTCGTTTCTCGGAATGCCTGGCCATGGAAAGCGAATCCCGCGGCGTGCGCGTGACCGCGCTTTGCCCCGGCTTTACCTACACCGAATTCCACGACGTCAACGGCATGCGCGCCAACGTCTCGAAACTGCCGAAATTCCTGTGGCTGAGCAGCGAAGAAGTGGCGGTCATCGGCATCGATGCCGTGGAAGCCGGAAAACGGCGGGTCATCAGCGGCTTTGCCAACAAAGTGATTGCCTGGATGACCCGTTATCTGCCGGACTTCCTGAGCAACGCGCTGGTAGGCGGCAAGGCCAAACAATTCAGAAATGCGGATTAAGGCTTGTTGCGTGATGCGCAACATGCTATTATTGAAGCAATGATTAAAACATTTCGGCATAAAGGTCTTCGCAAATATTATGAAACCGGAAGCACTGCCGGCATTCAGCCAAATCATGCGAAGCGGCTGCGCATGCAATTGGCTGCATTGAATTCGGCTGTGACAATCGACGATATGGCAATTTCAGGCTATGGTCTACATCCATTGAAAGGTGAAATGAAAGGCCGCTGGTCGATCTCCGTCAACGGCAATTGGCGGCTGACCTTCGACTTCAATGATGGCAACGTTTACATACTGGATTATGAGGATTATCACTGATGAATATGTACAACCCTCCTCACCCCGGTGAATTCATCACCGATGTTTATCTGGAACCGAACAACATCAGCGGCCGCGAACTTGCATTGAAGCTGGACGTTTCTGCCTCGACGCTCAGCCGCATATTAAAAGGTAGCAGCCGCGTGACTCCGGAAATGGCGTTGCGCCTTTCCAAAGCTATTGGCCGCTCTCCGGAAAGCTGGCTGCTGATGCAGGATGCTTACGATCTTTGGGTTGCGCGGCAGAATGTCGATTTGAAGCGTGTGAGTAAACTAAAGTTAGCAGCGGCGTGATTGGCTCCACTGCCAAGCAAGACCAGATCACAAAGTAAACACTTAACTCAGAATGGATAACAAAAACCCGGCTCTCGCCGGGTTTTTCGTTATACCAGTTTGATTTCGCGCAGACGTTCCATCAGGTACTCGTGGCCGGTCATCGGCTCGGGATAGCGGTCCGGATTTTCGGCCGAAATGCACTGCGGCAGGGTCTTGATCAGGAAGTCCGGATTCGGATGCAGGAAGAACGGAATGGAATAGCGCGGCTTGCGCGCGTTCTCGCCCATCGGGTTGACCACGCGGTGCGTGGTGGACGGATACACATGGTTGGACAGACGTTGCAGCATGTCGCCGATATTGACCACAATGGTGTCGGCATCGGCGGTGAAATCAATCCATTCACCCTTGCGCGACAGCACCTGCAGGCCGGCCGCACTCGCGCCCACCAGCAGGGTGATGAAGTTGATGTCTTCATGTGCGCCGGAGCGCACGTTCGGCACGTCCGGATTGGTGATCTCCGGATAGTGAATCGGACGCAGAATGGAGTTGCCGTAGTGGGTCTTGTCGGCGAAATAGTTTTCCGGCAGATTGATGTGCAGCGCCAATGCAGACAGCACCTTTGAACCGAGCGTATCGAGCACACTGTAAAGGCCATACAGGTATTGCTTGAACTGCGGCACTTCCGTCGGCCACAGGTTTTCGGCCATGATGTCGGCGTACTGGGAATCGCGGGCGATCTCGCGGCCGACATGCCAGAACTCCTTCAGATCCGGATACTGCGAATCCTTCGCGGTTTCAATGCCGAATGGCGTATAACCGCGGGCACCACCGGTACCGGGCTGGTGATACTGCATCTTGACCGCTTCCGGCAAAGCGAAGAAATCCCGCGAGGCGTTATACGCGCCCTGAATCAGTTCATCGGTCACGCCATGGCCGCGGATGCCGCAAAAGCCCCATTCGCGGTAGGCGGCGCCCAGATCGGCCACGAAAGCCTCTCGGTCGGTGTCAAAACGGCGGATATCGAGGGTCGGAATCTGGCTCATGATTGGTGTTCCACTGGAATTTCGGAAAAGTATAAGCCGGTATCGCTGAATCGGCCTTGATTGGGGTCAAACCGCGGATTTCACGACGGCGGCCAAGGTATCGAGCACGGATTGCATCAGCGAGGCATCACGGGCCTCGACGGTGACACGCACCACCGGCTCGGTGCCTGAGGCGCGCAACACCAGACGGCCGCGGCCTTCAAGCGCGCGTTCGGCCTCGGCGCGCGCCACTTGCACGGCGGCATGTTCCAGCGGTTTGGCGCCGGGCTGTAGGCGGACGTTGACGGTTTTCTGCGGGAACGGCGTGTAGCCGGCTAGCGCCGCTTTCAGCGTGGTGCTTCCGGCCATCAGGGCTTCCAGGACCTGCAATGCCGCCACCAGCGCATCGCCGGTGGAAGTGCGGTCAAGTACCAACAGGTGGCCGGAGGCTTCACCGCCGAGAACACCGCCCTGCTCGGTCAGCGCCTGATGCACGAAGCGGTCACCGACTTTGGTGCGTAAGAATGGGATGCCTTTGTCGCGGCAATGCAGCTCCATCGCAACATTGGTCATTAGGGTGCCGACCACCGGTCCGCGCAACCGGCCGCAAGCCTGCCAGTAATTGGCGAGCACATAAATCAGGGCGTCGCCGTCATGCAGAGCGCCCTCGGCATCGACCATCTGCACGCGGTCGCCATCGCCATCGAAGGCGATACCCAGATCGGCGCCGCTTTCGCGCACGAAGGCTTGCAGGGCTTCGGGGTGCGTGGAACCGACACCGTCATTGATATTCAGACCGTTGGGCTGCACACCGATGCTGAGCACCTCGGCGCCGAGCTCGGAAAAAACTTCCGGCGCCAATGCGTATGTGGCGCCATGCGCGCAATCGAGCGCGATCTTCAGACCGCGCAGCGAGAAATTGGCCGGCACCGTGCTTTTGCAGAATTCGGCATAGCGACTGTGCGCATCCACGATGCGCTTAGCCTTGCCGAGTTTTTCCGAGGCGACTGTCGTCAGTGGTTCGTCGAGCTGCGCCTCGATGGCGAGCTCCATGGCATCGCTGAGTTTCTCGCCGCTGGCGGAGAAGAATTTGATTCCATTGTCGTAATGCGGATTGTGTGAGGCTGAAATCACGATGCCGGCATCGGCACGCAGCGAAGTGGTCAGATGCGCCACCGCCGGGGTCGGTACCGGCCCGAGTAGACGCACATCGACACCGGCAGCGACCAGACCGGCCTCCAGTGCGGATTCGAACATGTATCCGGAAATACGGGTGTCTTTGCCGATGACGACCAGCGGTTTACCTGCCGATGCCCGCGCCAGCACCGTGCCGGCGGCCCAACCGAGTTTCAGCATGAAATCCGGCGAGATATGGCCTTCACCGACCTTGCCACGGATGCCGTCGGTGCCGAAGTAGCGGCGCGCGCCCATACCGCTCAGACTGCGCTCTGGCTGTGTTGCGGCTGACTCATCATTAGGGCCAGCAGATCGGCCAGGCGGTCGCGCATCTGGCGGCGGTCGATGATCAGATCAACGGCGCCATGCTCGACCAGAAACTCCGAGCGCTGGAAGCCTTCCGGCAAAGTCTCGCGTACGGTCTGCTCGATCACGCGTGGCCCGGCAAAACCGATCAGCGCTTTGGGTTCGGCCACATTCAGATCACCCAACATGCCGAGCGAGGCGGATACACCACCGGTGGTCGGATGGGTCAGCACGGAAATGAAAGGCAATCCGGCCGAACGCATCTTGGCAATGGCGGCCGAAGTCTTGGCCATCTGCATCAGCGAAAACAGACCTTCCTGCATGCGGGCGCCGCCGGTGGCGGAAAAACAGACCAGCGGGCAACGGTATTCAATGGCGCGTTCGGCGGCCAGAGCGAAGCGTTCACCGACCACCGAGCCCATCGAGCCACCCATGAAGCGGAATTCAAAGGCGCTGACGCAGATGTCGCGGCCCTTGAGTTTGCCGTGGATGGAAATCAGCGCGTCCTTCTCACCCACCGCTTTCTGCGAGGACTTGATGCGGTCGGCGTATTTCTTCTGGTCCTTGAAATGCAGGGCATCGGTCGGGCCGAGTTCGTCACCGATTTCGAACACTTCGCCCTCATCGAGGAAAGCCACCAGGCGCTCGCGGGCGCCGATCGGCATGTGGTGATCGCATTTCGGACAGACATGCAGGTGCTCGTCCAGCTCGGCGGCGTACAGCGCGGCACCGCAGCTATCGCATTTTTCCCACAATCCTTCCGGCACACCGCGCTTGCCGGTCCCTTGGGTCCGGATGCGGGCAGGCATCAGCTTGGTCAACCAACTCATGGCATGTTTCCGTATAGGCCAGGCGACAGTTTACTGCAAACCGGCCGCTCAGACCGCATCAAGCGCCTGTCGCAGGGGTGCCAGAAAACGCCCGGCGGCCTCGGCCGCCTGCTGCGGCGTCGTGCATTCCGCCAGTGAAGCCACCAGCGCACTGCCGACGATGACACCATCGGCGTATTCGGCGCAGGCTTTGGCGGTGGTGGCATCTTTGATACCGAAACCGACATACACCGGCACTGCGGCGGCGGCGCGGATAGCACCCACCCGCTGGGTCAAGTCACCGGACTGTGCCAGATCTTTGCCGGTCACCCCGGCCATCGACACGTAATACAGATAGCCTTGCGCCTGTGCGCAGGCATCCGCCAGCCGCGGACCGTCGGTGGTCGGTGCCAGCAGGGTAATCAGCTGCAGGCCGCGCCGGTTGAGCAGTTCCCGTGCCGAGGCCGACTCTTCCGGCGGCAGATCGACAATTAGCAGCGCATCGGCTCCTGCAGCCGCGGCATGTTCGGCATACCAGGCCCAACCGCGACGTTCGATCGGATTCAGATAACCCATCAGCACAATCGGCGTATCGGCATCGCGCTGGCGGAATTCGGCAACCATGGCGAAGATGGCCGGTGCATTGACGCCCCGCTCCAAGGCTCGCTCTGAACTTTTCTGGATGACTACACCGTCGGCCATCGGATCGGAGAACGGCACGCCCAGCTCAATCAGGTCAGCGCCGGCCGCCACCAAAGCGTGCAGCACCGGCACGGTGGCATGCCGACCCGGATCACCGGCGGTGATGAAGGGCACCAAGGCCTTGCGCTTGGCAGAGGCCAGGGCCGAAAGTCGGCTCGCGAGCCGGCTCACAGGCTGATGCCTTCGCGCTGGGCGATGGTGTAGATGTCTTTGTCGCCGCGGCCGGACAGATTGACCAGCACGATGGCTTCTTTCGGTAGCGTGGCAGCGGTTTTCATCGCCTGCGCCACCGCATGGGCCGATTCCAGCGCGGCCAGAATGCCCTCGGTACGCGCCAGCAGGTGGAAGGCTTCCATGCACTCGGTATCGGTGATTCCGACATACTGCGCGCGGCCGTTGTCTTTCAGGAATGCATGCTCGGGGCCGACGCCGGGGTAATCCAGTCCGGCGGAGATGGAATGGGTTTCGGTGATCTGGCCGTCGTCATCGCAGATCACGTAGGTGCGGTTGCCGTGCAACACGCCCGGCACGCCGGCGGCCAGCG
>JBEAYK010000127.1:0-4313 GCA_041159305.1 Pseudomonadota bacterium | reverse complement strand
GGGGTGGAGGCGGCAGCGGTGCCATCGGCGCAGGCGGTGGTGGTGGCGGCGAAAGACTGGCACAACCCGCCAAACCGGCGACCGCAAGCATGAAGATCAGCATCAAGCGCATAGGTATCCTCTGAATCAGTCCGCACTGGGCACCGCATTGGTGTGCCCTACCCTGAAATCATAGCATCCGTGAGGCGTGGTTTCGGGCTTAGCGGGCCTGCGAGGCAAACGCGATGGCCGCCCGCACCGCCGCCACCTGCGCGGCGTTGCAGATTTCCGGCGTGGCCCTCGGGCTGTCCGGGTACACTTCGGTGGTGGTGGTGAAGCGCGCATCGGTCATGCCGGCGCACAGACCCAGGGCTTTGTAGTCATAAAGAATCACGCCCGGCGCCACCGCCGTTGTTCCGATGATCTCGCCCTTGGCATCGCTCGGGGCGATGTGGGTGACTTCGGCCACCGCCAAATTGACCGCATTCTGGAAATCCAGCTGCGGGTTCTTTTCATCGCCGCACAGGTAAAACCCGTCTGGGATTTCGCCGGGCACGAAAGGCACGCCGTCGCGGGCGGCTTTGGCCGGGCGGAATTCGGTTTCGTCCGAGTCGGTGGTTTCGTGCAGGTCGATGTGCAGCAGCACCCTGCCCTGCAGCGGCGCCAGCAGGCGCATCAGTGCGGCCGCTTCCTGAGTTCCGCCCTGCCCGGTGAACGAACGGTTCGGGTCGAGCGCTTCGGCGTTCCAACGCTGCACGCGCTCGTAGGCCCAGGGGCTAATGCACGGGGCCAGCAGAATGTTGATCTTGCCGGCGTAGTCGCCGCCATGGGCAGCCATGAACGCCAAGGCGCCCTGCACACCGCTGGTTTCGTAGCCGTGCACACCACCGGTCACCAGTGCCACGGGCAGATCATCGCGCCAGTCGCGGGATTTCAAGGCCAGTAGCGGGTAGCGATCGCCGCCGTAGTCAATCTGGCCGTATTCGGACACATCGAAGCGCTCGCGCAAGGTGTCGATCTTGCTAAGCACCTCGTCGGCGTAGCTGCGTTGTTTGACGCGGGAAGCGAGCCATGTGGCGCGGTCATCGGAATCCCACGCAGAAATAGACGCTCCAACATGATAAGGAATTACATCTTCTGACATGGCTTACATATTCCGCCGATATTCGCCGCCGACATCGTACAGGGCGTGACTGATCTGCCCCAGCGAATGCGTTTTCACCGCATCCAGCAAGCCCGCAAAGATATTCCGGCGCTCACGCGCAATGGCCTGCAAAGGCTTCAGACCATCGGCCGCCAGCTGGTTTCGCAGCTGCTGGAATCGCGCCACTTGGGCAATTTGCATGCCCTTCTCGGCTTCGGTACTGCGGATCAGCTCCAGCTTGCCGATGGCATCCTTGTCCGGGTTCTTGGGCAGGAAAGTGTTCACACCCACCAGCGGCAGGCTGCCATCGTGCTTCTTGTGCTCGTAGTACATGGACTCTTCCTGGATCTTGCCGCGCTGGTACATGGTGTCCATGGCGCCCAGCACGCCGCCGCGCTCGGATAGCGCATCGAACTCCTTGTACACCGCCTCTTCCACCAGGTCGGTCAGCTCATCCACGATGAAACTGCCCTGCCAGGGGTTCTCGTTGAAGTTCAGGCCCAGTTCCTTGTTGATGATCATCTGGATGGCCACCGCACGCCGTACCGATTCTTCGGTGGGTGTGGTGATGGCTTCGTCGTAGGCGTTGGTGTGCAGGCTGTTGCAGTTGTCGAACAGCGCATACAGGGCCTGCAGCGTGGTGCGGATGTCGTTGAACTGGATTTCCTGCGCGTGCAGCGAGCGCCCGGACGTCTGGATGTGGTACTTCATCATCTGGCTGCGTTCGTTGGCGCCGTAGCGCTCGCGCATGGCACGCGCCCAGATGCGCCGGGCCACCCGGCCGATCACGGTGTATTCCGGATCCATGCCGTTGCTGAAGAAGAAACTCAGGTTCGGGGCGAAGTCGTCGATATGCATGCCGCGCGCCAAGTAATACTCGACGATGGTGAAGCCGTTGCTGAGCGTAAACGCCAGCTGCGAGACCGGATTGGCGCCGGCTTCGGCGATGTGATAGCCGGAGATGGACACCGAATAGAAATTGCGGACCTTGTTCTCCACGAAGAACTGCTGGATGTCGCCCATCATGCGCAGAGCGAATTCGGTGCTGAAGATGCAGGTGTTCTGCGCCTGGTCTTCCTTCAATATGTCGGCCTGCACCGTGCCGCGTACCGCGGCCAGAGTTTCGGTTCGGATGCGGGCGTAAGTCTCGGCATCGAGCAGCTGGTCGCCGGTCAGGCCCAGCAGCGCCAAGCCCAAGCCATTGTTGGTTGGCGGCAGGTCGCCGTCGTACTTCGGCTGTTCGCCGTTCGGGAACAAGGCGGCGATTTTCTTCTGCGCCAGCAACCAACGGGCTTCATCGGCCCGCAGGTATTTTTCCACCTGTTGATCGATGGCGGTGTTCATGAACATGGCCAGGATCATCGGCGCCGGGCCGTTGATGGTCATGCTCACGCTGGTGTTCGGGGCGCACAGGTCGAAGCCGGAGTACAGCTTCTTCATGTCGTCCAGGCTGGCGATGGACACGCCGGAGTTGCCGATTTTGCCGTAGATGTCCGGGCGGATGGCCGGGTCTTCGCCGTACAGGGTGACCGAGTCGAACGCGGTCGACAGGCGGATGGCCGGTTGCCCGACTGAGAGGTAATGGAAACGTCGGTTGGTGCGCTCGGGCGTGCCTTCGCCGGCGAACATGCGGATCGGGTCTTCACCGCTGCGGCGGTAGGGATATACCCCGCCGGTGTAGGGGTAATGGCCGGGCAGATTTTCCTTGGACAGGAACACCAGCAGCTCGCCCCAGCCGGTGAATTTAGGCGCGGCGATTTTCGGAATCTTCTGCTGCGACAGCGACTCACGGTAGTTATCAACGCGGATCACTTTGTCGCGCACGCGGTATTCGTTGAACTCGTCGGTCACCGATTTCATTTTCTGCGGCCATTCGCGCAGCAGATGCACGGCCTCAGCTGAAAGCGCTTTCACCGACTCCTGGTAACGCTGGCGCAACAGGCGCATCGAGCCATCCGCCGCCGCATCGTTCAGATCGGCCGGTTCGAACAGAGCCAGCGCCGCCGGCAGTTTGCCATCGCCAATGGCCTGCAAGGCCTGCCAGTAGGATTGCGCCAAATCGGCCTGCGCGGCCTGATGGGCGATGCTGCGGTTGATGCCGCGGCCCTGCTCGGCAATTTCCGACAGATAACGCGTGCGGTTACCCGGAATCAGAACGGTGGCGCGCGGTTCTTTCAGGGCGGTGTCCACATTCGGCTGCCAATCGCACTGCGGGCTGACCGGATGGAGTTTGTCGTTCAGCAGGCGGCACAGATTGCTGAACATCCAGCTCACACCCGGATCGTTGAACTGCGAGGCGATGGTCGCATACACCGGCACGTCCTCGTCCTTCATCTGGAACGCCACCCGGTTGCGCTTCCATTGCTTGCGCACATCGCGCAGGGCGTCTTCCGCGCCGCGCCGGTCGAATTTATTGAGCACCACCAGCTCGGCATAATCGAGCATGTCGATTTTTTCCAGCTGGCTGGGCGCACCGAAATCGGAGGTCATCACATACACCGGGAAATCGACCAGATCGACGATTTCGGAATCAGACTGACCAATACCGGCGGTTTCCACGATGACCAGATCGAAGCCCTGCCCCTTCAGGCAGGCGATGGCGTCTTTCAGCACGGCATTGGTGGCCATGTGCTGGCGGCGGGTGGCCATCGAGCGCATGAACAGGTTCTGCGAACGCAGGCTGTTCATCCGGATGCGGTCACCCAGCAGGGCGCCACCGCTGCGCCGGCGGGTCGGATCAACCGAAATCACCGCGATGCGCATGCTCGGGAAATGCTGCAGGAAGCGGTTCAGCAACTCATCGGTGACCGAGCTCTTGCCGGCGCCGCCGGTACCGGTCAGGCCAATGACCGGAGTTTTGCCGCCGGCCAGCTGCCATTGCCGGCGCAGGTTCTGCAGTTCAGTTTCGCTGAAGCCTTCCTGCTCGATGGCGGTCAGCAGACGGCCGATGGCGTATTCATCAGCGGCGCCCTCGCTGCGTCCGGGTTTGGCATCGCTGGCACGCTGGGTGCGGGCCACCAGATCTTCGATCATGGCCACCAGACCCATCTGCATGCCGTCGTCCGGGTGGTAGATGCGCTCCACGCCGTAGGCTTCCAGCTCGGCGATTTCATCCGGGGTGATGGTGCCGCCACCGCCGCCGAACACGCGGATGTGCGACGCGCCGGCTTCGTTCAGGCGGTCAATGATG
>JBEAYK010000126.1:0-4315 GCA_041159305.1 Pseudomonadota bacterium | reverse complement strand
TTCCAGGAGTTCCCGGGCTTTGGTGCCGGTGAGCGGGTAATCGCCGAGCTTGAGCGCCGGGGCGAAAATCTCCCGGATATCGAATGCGCCGACGCTTTCGGTTGTTCCGGAAACGAATACCAGCTGGGAACGATTGTCCTGTTTGTAGGAGAAGGTCAGTTTGAAGTCGCCGTCTTCGTACACCTCGTATTTCATGGCGCGCGCATCCAGACGTTTCTTCACGCTGGCATCGCCTTCGGGCGCCGCCAGGGCAGTGGAACAGGTGAACAGAAGGCTCATGATCAGGAGGACGGTCGAGCGCAGGCTGGTCATGGGCAATCTCTTTCGGAAAGGAGCCCCATTCTGGGATATCCGGCGGGTTCCGTCCAGCCGTTGGGCCGTGAAAAGGCGGCTAGAGCGTGTGATAATAGGCCATGAACGATAAAACCACCCATTTCGGCTTCCGCGACGTTCCTGTCGAAGAAAAGAAAAAACTGGTCGGCGAAGTGTTCACCTCGGTCGCCGGCAAATACGATGTGATGAACGACCTGATGTCTCTGGGCGTGCACCGGCTCTGGAAGCGCTACTTCACCGGCACTTCCGGCATCAAGCGCGGCGACCGCGTCCTTGATCTGGCTGGCGGCACCGGCGACATCGCCAAGCTGCTACTCGAGCGCGTCGGCGATACCGGCGAAATCATCATCGGCGACATCAACCGCGAGATGCTCGGTGTCGGCCGCGACCGACTGACCGACCTCGGCCTGATCAAGGGTCTGCGTTATGTGCAACTGAACGCCGAAGCCCTGCCGTTTCCCGACAGCAGCTTCGATGCCATCACCATGGCCTTCGGTCTGCGCAATGTCACCGACAAGTTGACGGCGCTGAAATCCATGCACCGCATCCTGAAACCCGGCGGCAAAGTGATGGTCCTCGAATTTTCCGAAGTACAGGCCGAGTGGTTCCGTCCGATTTACGATTTCCACTCGTTCAAGGTATTGCCGAAGCTCGGCGAACTGATTGCCGGCGATGCCCACAGCTACCGCTATCTGGCCGAGTCGATCCGCAAGCACCCCAATCAGGCGGGTCTGAAAACGATGATGGAACAGGCCGGTTTCGAGCAATGCGCGGTCCGCAATCTTTCCGGCGGCATCGTCGCCATCCATAGCGGTTTCAAGATCTGAGGGAAATGCCCATGTTCCGTTTGTTGATTGCCGCGCTGATGGCGCTGACCCTGAGCGCCTGCAAGCCCGCCGTCGAAACTGCCGGACCTGCCGGCAATGTGGTGGACAGCGCCGATGTGCCCGACCCGAATTCCTACGCACAGCCGGAACGCGTCCGCATCGAACATCTGGTGCTGGATCTGCGCGCCGATATGCAGGCACGCACGCTTGCCGGTAGCGCCGAGCTTTTTCTGAAATGGCAGGATGACAAGGCCCGCGAACTGGTGCTGGATACCCGTGATCTGCAGATTCGCAGCGTGCAGGGCTTCGATGGAAAGGCCTGGAAGAATCTGTCCTACCGGCTCGATACCGCTGACCTGATACTCGGTTCGGCCTTGCGCATCAAGCTTCCGTCCGTGTTGCCGCGCGTGCGTATCAATTACAGCACGGTTCCGGAGGCTTCCGGTCTGCAGTGGCTGACGCCGGAAATGACGTCCAGCAAACAAGCCTTCATGTTCAGCCAATCACAGGCCATCCATGCCCGTTCCTGGGTGCCCTTGCAGGATACACCGGGCGTGCGTTTTACCTACGATGCCCGCATCCGCACCGATGCGTCACTGATGGCCTTGATGAGCGCCGACAATGATCCGAAAGCGGTGCGTGACGGCGATTACCGGTTCAGCATGCCGCAGAAAATTCCGTCCTATCTGTTGGCCATCGCGGTCGGTGATGTCGTGTTCAAGCCGATTTCGGGACGCTCCGGCGTGTGGGCCGAACCGGGCGTGGCCGATGCTGCCGCCGCCGAGTTCGCCGATACCGAGAAGATGATCCAGGTCGCCGAGAAACTTTACGGCCCTTACCAATGGGGTCGCTACGACATGCTCATCCTGCCGGCCAGTTTCCCGTTCGGCGGCATGGAAAATCCGCGCCTGAGTTTCATCACGCCGACGGTCATCGTCGGTGACAAATCCTTGACCAGTTTGATTGCGCACGAATTGGCGCACTCCTGGTCGGGCAATCTGGTCACCAACAGCTCCTGGAAGGACATCTGGCTCAATGAAGGCTTCACCAGCTATGTGGAAAACCGCATCGTCGAAGAAGTCTATGGCCGTGAACTGGCCGACATGGAGAACGTCATCAGCCAGGCCAGTCTGGCCGAAGCGCTGAAATCCACGCCGCCGGCTGACCAGGTACTGGCACTGCCGCCGCTGGCCGGCCGCGATCCGGACGAGGCGCTCAGTGATGTCGCCTACATCAAAGGCCAGTGGTTTCTGATGTTCCTCGAGCAACGTTTCGGCCGCGAGACCTTCGATGCCTTCCTGCGGCACTGGTTCACCACGCATGCCTTCACCAGCAGCCACAGTGCCGAGTTCGAGCGCTTCCTGACCGTTGAGCTGTTGGATAAACATCCCGGAAAGGTCAGCATCGGCGAAATCCGCGAGTGGTTGCATCGTCCGGGCATTCCGTCCTCGGCCAAGCCGGCCGTTTCATCGCGTTTCGTTGCCACCGACAAGGCGCAGGCGCAGTGGTTCGCCGGCGATGTTCCCGCAAGTGAACTTGCGAGCAGCGCCTGGGGCACTCAGGAATGGGTGCGATTCCTCGAGCGCATGCCGGCAACGCTGACCAGCACACAGATGGCCGAGCTCGATGCAGCCTTCCGTTTCAGCGGAACACCCAATCCCGAAATTGCCCAACGCTGGTATCCATTGACAGTTCGTAGCGGCTACACCATCGCGCGCCCGGAAATCGAAAAGTTCCTGATTGCCATCGGGCGTCGCAAACTGATCATGCCGATCTATGCCGAATTGGCCAAAACCGATGATGGCCGCATGTTCGCCACGACGGTGTTCGAGAAAGCCCGTCCGGGCTATCATCCGATCACCATCGGCTCGGTGGAGGCCGCCCTGAAAACGCCGGAACCCGAAGCGAAACAGCCATGAAGAAGCTGCTGGCCGCCATTGTGGTTCTGACGGCTCTGGCGATTGCCGGTGTGATGCTGTTTCCGGCACAGATGCTGCGTGCCGAATTCGCCCGCCAGCGGCTTCTGGCCGGAGCCGAGGCCCATGAGAAAACCGTGGCCGGTGAACGCTGGCACTATCTGCAGGCCGGCCAAGGACCGTTGATCGTTCTCGTGCACGGTTATACCGGCAGCAAGGAAAACTGGTTGCCGGTGATGCGGCAACTGGCACGCGATCACCGCGTCATTGCGGTTGATCTGCCCGGCTGGGGCGAAAGCATTCCCCTCGCCGGTGCCGATTACGGTCCCACCGCACAGGCTGAACGACTCAGCGCCTTCCTGAGTTCGGAACCGGAACCGGCGGCATTGCTGGTCGGTCACTCCATGGGCGGCATGATTTCCGGTCTGATGACCGCTGCCCATCCCGAACAGGTCGAGCGTATCGTTTTCATGTCCTCGGCCGGCGTGCGCTTTAACGAAAATGAATTCGCCCGACGCGTGCTCAAAGGCGACAATCCGTTCGCGGTGTATGAGGTCGAGAGCTTCCGCAGCTTTCTGCATGATTTCGTATTCGCCGATGCCCCCTATGTTCCGGAACCGATGCTGGGTGCCATCGTCGAACAGCGCAAAGCACGCCGTGATTTCGAGCAGCGTGTGTTCACCCAGATCCGCATCGGCCCCGAGGCGTTCCTGCTGCAGCAGCGCTTGCCGGAAATACGGCAAGCCGCCGGACTGCTCTGGTGCGATGGCGATCGCATCATTGATGCGAGTGCGGCGGCCGTATTCGCTGCCGGCCTGAAAAGCTCCGAAACCAGAATTCTGAAAGGTTGCGGCCACATGCCGATGATGGAGCAGCCGGATGCCGTGGCCACTTTCCTGATGGGGCGTTTCTGAGTTTAGCGGCCCTGCCGCTGCAGGGCGATCAGCTGTTGAACCAAGGCCGTGGCATCGCTGGCGGGCAGATTTTCCGGTTGGATCACCCGTGCGGTTTTATCCATATCCCTGCAAGCACCCAGGGCGGAATGTGACTCCGATCCGAATAGGAACATGACGGTATGTGCCGGCCGTGGGCGGGAGGTCATAAAGCGTTCGGCAATCTCCAGCACACCGGCAATTTGGACGGCATCGGTCCAGGGCGCGTAATACACCACGGGTGCCCGGCCTTTTTCGGTGCCGTCCAGCTCCGCCTTCAGTCCGTTCCCGTCGCCACACTGGCTTG
>JBEAYK010000125.1:0-4329 GCA_041159305.1 Pseudomonadota bacterium | reverse complement strand
GGTCCGGAGCTGAATGCCGATCAGCAGGCATGCGTGCAAGCACTGCAGGCGGCAAAGGGTTTTGCCGTGCATTTGATCGAAGGCGTCACCGGCAGCGGCAAAACCGAAATCTACATCCAGGCCGTGCGCGACTGTCTGGCGCGCGGGCGACAGGCGCTAGTCCTGGTTCCGGAAATCGGGTTAACGCCGCAAACCGTGACGCGTTTCCGGGCACGATTGCCGGTGCCGGTGCACATCCTGCACTCCAATCTTTCCGATGGCGACCGGGCGCAGGCCTGGACGGCCATGGCCGAGGGTATCGGCCGCGTGTTGATCGGCACCCGTTCGGCGGTATTCACGCCAATGCCGGAAGCCGGTCTGATCATCGTCGATGAGGAACACGACAGCAGCTACAAACAACAGGATGGTTTCCACTACCACGCGCGCGATATGGCCGTGCTGCGTGCGAAGTCCCTCGAGGTTCCGGTGCTGCTCGGGAGCGCGACCCCGTCTTTGGAATCCTGGCACAACGCCGATATTGGGCGCTACCGGAGACATCGTCTTCCGGAACGTGCCGGATCGGCCAAGCCGCCGGCGGTACGCATCACTGATATCCGGAAAATCCGGTTGCAGCACGGTTTGTGTCAGGCGATGCTGGACGGCATCGCGGCCTGCCTCAATGACGGCGGCCAGGCTCTGGTGTTCAAGAACCGCAGAGGCTACGCACCGGCACTGCTCTGCCACGACTGCGGCTTCACCGCACAATGCCCGCGCTGCGATACCGCACTGACATTGCACGCCGGACAACGGCGCCTGCATTGCCATCATTGCGGTCATCAAAAACCGCGGCCACCGGCCTGCCCCGACTGCGGTTCGCTGGCCCTGCAACCGCAGGGCTTCGGCACCGAAAGGCTGGAAGATACATTGACCGCGGCGTTCCCGGATTTTCCCTGCATCCGCGTGGACAGCGGAACCACGCGCCGGCGCGATGGACTGGCCGCTCAATTGGCGGAGATCGGCGATGCTGCCGGCATTCTGGTCGGCACCCAGATCCTGGCCAAAGGCCATGATCTTCCCAATCTGCGTTTCGTCGGCGTGGTCGGCGTCGATGAAAGCCTGTTCTCATCGGATTTCCGCGCCCATGAAAAATTGTCGCAGCTGCTCATCCAGGTCGCCGGCCGCGCCGGCCGCGCCGATAAACCGGGCAAGGTGCTGATCCAGACGCATCATCCGGACCACCCGTTGTTGGCGGATCTGCTCGCGGGCGGCTATCCGGAATTCGCCCGCAAGGCCCTCGATGAACGCCGGCTGGCGGAGCTGCCGCCGTTTACCCACATGGCATTGCTTCGTGCGGAATCGGTGCACAGCGAGACCGCCCAACACTTCCTCGAGGACGTATCCGCGCTTGTCGATGCGCGGCGGCGTGAACTGAAACTGGCGGTGCACAGCTCCGGTGTCCTGCCGGCCGGCATGCCGCGCCGTGCGGGCCGTTACCGCTGGCAGCTTGTCTTGAATGCGACGCAGCGCCATGAGCTGCAGAACCTTCTGGCCGCCATCCGCGTTGAAGTACACGCCCTCAAGTCGTCGCGGAAGGTGCGCTGGTCGTTCGACGTCGATCCCTGCGATTTTCTTTAGCCTCGCCGGGCTGGCGCAGCAGGACATGCACACGCAATCCATAACGCGAACGGATGTGCAGACGTCCGTTGAGGGCCAGCGTGCGGTCACGGATGGAAACAAAGCCGTGCTCGATGGCCGATGGCCGCGCGAGACCGATGCCATCATCCTGCACGGCGATGAACAGCAGCCATTCGCCATGGCGGCGGCGCAGGCTGAGAGTGACCTTGCAGGCACCGGCATGGGCGTGGCGGATGCTGTTGGTCAATGACTCCTGGACAATCCGGTAAGCGGCAAGTGCGGTGCTGGCATCCAGATACTCGAGCGTTTCCGGGTCGCCGTGGAAAACCACCTCGTAGCGCAGACCGGCCTGGCGCGCGATGCGGGCGAAGGAGCCGTGCGAGAGCGCCATCACCAATCCGAGCTCACTCAATTCAATCGGCGCCAGATCCATCACCACGCTGCGCACGCCGTCATTGATCTTTTCGGCGATGCCGACCAGACGGCTGGCCAGGACCGACTTGCCCTGCTGATGCAGATCGTTCTGGAGCAGATTGAGATGGATCTGCAATGCGGTGATCGATTGTCCGACTTCGTCGTGCAGTTCATGCGCGATCCGCTGCCGCTCATTGTCCTGGGCCTGCATGCTGCGGCGGCTGGCGGTGATCAACTGGTTGAGCAGGTCCTGCTTCTGCATCGAGGCCTGGTAAAGATCCGCACGCTGGCGCTCGAGATCGCTTTCCCGTGCCTTGAGATCGTCCATGGCGGCACCGAACAGCAGCGCCATCGCACCGACGATGGAAACATACAGCTGCATCTGTTTGGGATCGCTGGAATAGGGGTCCAGATGGTTGTCGACGGCGATCATCAGACTCACCAGCACGATCGACACCACCGCGCCGCGCCAGCCGTGGAAGAACGAAAACACCACCACGGCCGCCAGCAACATCACCTGCAGCAGCCCGAAAAACTGCGAATCATGGCTGCGGTACAGCGCGAAGGCGATCAGCGCTGCAGTCGGAAGCAAGGTGAACAGGGCGCTCTTCAGCAGATGCCGGGAACCTGCGCGGAACGCGGGTTCGACCAGCCACATCGCCAAGGGCGCCACGATCATCACGCCGATGAAGGCACCCATGAAATGACTGATGATGAAACTGCCCAATGATTCGACCGCATTGGACCACTCCAGCACCTGCGTGCCGATGATGCGGCCGGCCTTGACCTCGGAGATCTTGCCGTCGGTGACCACATACGCGATGTCTTTCAGGGTCAGCAGTACCGCAAGCACCAGTCCGGCACCGAGCAGATACGACATGCCGCGGAAGCTGTTGGCATTGTCGGTGCGGATGCCGTTGCGTTTGAGCAGTTGCACGCCGGTGAACGCCAAAAGCGGCAAGGCCATGGTGCCGAGCAGGAACAGTTCACCGCTCGGCCACAGCCCGAGGAAAGGCAAAGCGTCCTGGTCGCGCAGCAGCAGATTCTTGTAGGCATTGGCCACCGAACACAGGGTGTTGATCAGATACCAGCCGAGGAATTCGCGGTTCGGACGGATCCAGAATACGGCGAACAGCAGACCGGCCTTGATCAACCAATGGTAGAAGCCGAAGTGGGTGAACAGCAGCAACAGACAGGCAACCGCAAGCGCCCAACCGAGCGGCGGCCACTGCTGGCGTTTCAGCGTTGCCAAGAATTCATTAATCACGGATTTCCCCCGTCGCCATGCTATAGGGTAATGGCTTTGCTGACAACAGCGACGTTCCGTCCATACGCTTATTCTTTGGCATAATGGGGCATGATCAAGATCGCCCTCCTCGATGACCATGCCATATTGCGCGACGGCATCAAGCATCTGCTGAACAGCGAAGCGGATCTGCAGGTCTGAGCCGAATGCGAGCGGCCAAGCCAGCTCGAACCTCTGTTGGAAAGGCACCAACCCGATCTGCTGATCATCGACCTGAACATGCCCGAGGGCGGCGGCTTCCCGCTACTGCAACGCATCCGGCCCGGATATCCGGAGTTGCTGGTGATTGTACTCAGCATGCATGAAAACCCCGGTTTCGTTTCCAAGGCCCTGTCATTCGGCGTGAATGCCTACATCACCAAGACCCGCGCGGCTGAAGAACTGGTGCTGGCCATCCGCACCGTGGTCAACGGCAACCGCTATCTGTCTTCGGACATCGCGCGCGGAATGCAGCACTCGGAAATCCGGCTCAGCCCGCGCGAACGCGATGTACTGCGGGCCCTGCTGCAGGGCAAGAATCCGAAAGCCATCGCGGCCGAACTGGGCATCACCGACAAGACCCTGTATGCGCACCGCAGCCACATCATGCAGAAAACCCAAGCCCGCTCGCACTCGGAGTTGCAGGAGTACGCGCTCAGCCTGGGCCTGATCTGATTGGATCAAAAACCGATACGGACACCGGCGGAGAGCGTGAAGCGATCGGCATTGCCGCTGTCCTGGCCATTGCCACGCAGGTACCAGTGGGACTCACCGCGGCGATACCCCAGACCCAGACCCCAGCTCAGAAAGCCGTCCGGGTACGGCATGCCATCCACGGTGAAGCCGGTACCCGGTAGCCCGGTGTAGTAGGCACGCATCCCGGTATCGACATCATTGAGTACGAACCGGTAACCGGCCTGCACATCCCAGGCAAAACCGTTCTTCAGCGCACGGCCATAGCGCAGATCCGGACCGAGCAGCACCCGGCTCAGGCTTGCAGCCGGAAAACCAAGCTC
>JBEAYK010000010.1:0-14158 GCA_041159305.1 Pseudomonadota bacterium | reverse complement strand
TCAAGCGCGGCGACACGCGCCGGTTCTTTCCAGGGCAGCATCAGGGTTTCACCGCCAGAAGCATGACGATTTCGAAATGCGGAGCCCGGCGTTCTCGGCTGACGATTTCGCAGTGTTTCAGCTTCAGTCCGGCTTTTTCGGCGAACCGGATCAATTCTTTCTGGCTGAAACCTAGGTTCTCATGGCCGTAGGGTTCGACGGCGCTGCGATGGCCGTGCTTGAGCAGACAGCTGAGCAGCAACTCGCCGCCGGAACGAAGCACTCGTGCGGCTTCTTCGATCGCCAGCGCCGGTTTCTTCGAATAACTGAGGGCATGCATCATCAACACCAGATCGAATTGCGGCTCCTCAAACGGCAATGCGTGCATATCGGCATTCTGGACCGATACCGTGGGCCATTTCTTTAGGCGCTCGGCGGCAGCAGACACCACTTTCGGACTGGAATCGATGCAGACATAGCGTTTAGCATAAGGAGCGAACAGTTCAGCCAGGACGCCGTCTCCGGAGGCGATGTCGAGCACCTCGCCGGGGTCAATCAGGGGCAGGGCGGTACGTGCCAGTGCTTCCCAGGTACGTCCGGGGGAGTAATGCCGCTCCATGTCGCCTGCGACCGTATCCGGCCAGTTTTCATCATCGGCGCGCTGGGCAAGCACGACGCTCAGACGGTCGAAATCCTGACGCAGCAAGGGGTCGTCCGTGCCCGCCCTCAATGATTGCCAAAGTCCGATTTCTGCTGGATCCAGATCCTTATCGTTGAAGCGGTAATAGGCACTGACGCCCGAACGTCGATCCCTGACCAGATCGAATTCCTTCAGTTTGGCCAGATGCGTGGAAACGCGCGGTTGTGCCAAACCCGTAATGGCGGACAGTTCGGCCACGGTGAGCTCTTCATGCTCGAGAAGGGCGAGCAGCCGGACCCGCGTCGGGTCGGCGAGGACTTTGAGGCATTGCGACCAGGATTCGAGATTCATGGGCATATATCCTTATATCAGGATATAAAGATATATTTTTTTGACGGACATGGCAATACATACGTATGCGCTAAGGGGGTAAAATAGCGAATCGCAAATTTTTCCTGCTGAGGATGATATGGATTTTGGCTTCACCGATGAGCAATTGATGATCCGGGACGTGGCACGTCGCATCGCACAGGAGAAGATTGCCCCCAGTGCCGAACACTTCGACCGGACCGGTGAATTCCCGCTGGAAAACATCCAATTGCTGGGTGAAAACGGACTGATGGGCATCGAAGTCCCCGAAGCCTATGGCGGTGCCGGCATGGACCCGATCAGCTATGTTTTGGCCATGATCGAAATTGCCGCCGGTGACTGCGCCCATTCCACCATCGTTTCGGTCAACAATTCCCTGTTCTGTAATGGAATACTCAAGTTCGGTACCGAAGCACAAAAGCAGCTTTATGTGCGTGCCATCGCCGAAGGGCGCGAAATCGGGGCGTTCGCGCTGACCGAGCCCCAGTCCGGTTCCGATGCCACTGCCATGCGCTGCCGTGCAGTCAGGCAGGATGATGGACGGTTCGTCATCAACGGCAAGAAGAGCTGGATCACCTCCGGACCGGTCGCCAAATACATCGTGCTGTTTGCCGTGACTGATCCTGACAAGGGTGCCAAGGGCATCACCGCGTTCATGATCGATACCGCCAAGCCGGGCTTTTTCCGGGGCAAGACCGAGCCCAAGCTCGGCATCCGTGCTTCGGCCACATGTGAAATCGAATTCCAGGATTATGTCGCCGAAGCCCATGAAGTTCTGGGCACCGAAGGCGAGGGGTTCAAGATTGCCATGGGCGTGCTTGATGCCGGACGCATCGGCATCGCATCGCAGGCCGTCGGTCTGGCGCGTGCCGCCTATGAAGCGGCGGTCGCCTATGTCAAGGAACGCAAGAGTTTCGGTCAGCCCATCGGATCCTTCCAGATGATCCAGGCCAAGATTGCCGATATGAAATGCCGTCTCGACGCTGCCGAATTATTGACCCTACGGGCGGCTTGGGCCAAGGCCAATGCCGACCGCAATGGTGGCCGTTACAGTACCGAGGCCTCGGTCGCCAAGCTCAGTGCCTCCGAAACCGCCATGTTCATCACCCATCAGGCCCTTCAGATCCATGGCGGCATGGGCTATTCCAAGGAAATGCCCCTCGAGCGCTATTTCCGGGATGCAAAGATCACCGAAATTTATGAAGGCACCAGCGAAATCCAACGCCTGGTCATTGCCCGCAATGAAACCGGTCTGCGCTGAAGCCGTCAGACGCCACACCAGAGAAGATTTCCATGACCGTCATCATCAATCCTTCGACCTCGGCCATTTCTGCCATCGCACGGCAGGTGGCACAAACCGCAAACAAGCATGACACGGATACAGACATCGTTCATGCCGTGCTGTCCCAGATATCTCTTGAGGATTTCGAACTTCAGGACCAGCAGGCCTGGGTCAAAATACTGACCTCGCTGTTGGATGTCACGCGAGTCCGCCAACCCGGCATCGCCAACGTCCGGGTAAATCAGGAAGCAAACCTCGCATCCGATGGCAGCAGTACCCGCAGCAGTCTGGAAATCGTATCTGACGACTACCCGTTTCTTGTCGATTCCTTCAAGATGGTTCTGGACGCACTCGGCATCACCTGTTATGCCATCGTGCATCCGGTACTGTCCGTCGATCGTAATACCGAAGGTTCACTCACTGCGATACCGGGGCCAATCAAAGAATCAGTGGTCTGGATGGAAATCGAACGTCAGACCGCGGAAACTGCGGATAAACTGATTACTGCAATCCGCAGCACTTTGGAAGACGTGAAGGTCAGCGTCGCCGATTGGCAGCAAATGCGCGCGCGCATGCTAGAGGTTGCTGAAATCGCCGGTGTCCAGCGTGTACCGGACTCCGAAACGGCGCCGGCCGAAGTCAGTGCATTTCTCAAGTGGGCTGCTGAAAACCATTTCACCTTCCTTGGCTACCGCGAGTACCGTCTGACCGGACAGGGAGCTGACGAATCGCTGGATGCGGTGCCCGGAAGCGGACTTGGACTGCTGCGCGATTCCCATCACAGTGCCCATGCCCGTCCTGTCAGCAGTCTCGGCCGGAGCCAGCGCGACCGCCAGGACCTGCTGATCCTGACCAAGACAGCCGCGCGTGCCACGGTGCACCGTCCCACTTACATGGATTACATCGGCGTGCTTCATTACGGCGCTGATGGCCGTGCTCTGGGCGAGTACCGGTTCATCGGTCTGTTCACCACATCAGCCTATAATCGCCGGCCCTGGGAAATTCCAGTGGTTCGTCTCAATTACGACAAGGTCATGCAATCTTCCGGCTTAAGTCTGGAAGGCCACAGCGGCAAAGCACTGCGCCAGATTCTGGAAACCATGCCACGTGAAGAGCTGTTCCAGGCCACTCCTGACCAGCTGTTGCAGACCAGTGTCAGCATCCTCAGTCTGCAGGAACGCTTCCGTCCAAAACTCTTCATCCGCAAGGATCCATTCGGACGGTTCTTCTCGGTGCTGATTTACCTGCCGAAGGACCGCTTCAATACCGAAATCCGGACCCGCATCGAAGACATGCTGATGCGTGCCTTGAATGGTGACCGCATCGACAAGACCCTGAAGATCGGCGATTCACCGCTTGCGCAGCTGCATCTGCTGATCCGGCACGATGGCAGCCTGCCCGCCGCTTACGATTTGGATGCGCTTGAATCCGAATTGGCTGCCATTATCCGCAACTGGAAAGATGAATTCCGTGACGCTTTGATTCACGGATTCGGTGAAGAGCGGGGCATCTCTCTGGCCGGCCGCTATCTGCCAGCGCTTCCTCAGAGTTATGTGGAAACCGTCAGTCCGGATCAGAGTGTCGAAGACATCCGCCAGGTCGAGCTACTGACTTCCGATGGCGGCCTGACGCTGAATCTGTATCAAAAGGAAGATCGCCTTCGCTTCAAGTTATTCAGCCTCGACAAAGAGATTGCTTTATCAGACGCGCTTCCGATGCTTGAAAATCTCGGTATGAAAGTGCTGACCGAAAATCCGTATATCCTGTCTCTCGAGGAACGCAAGGTCATCATTCAGGACTTCGCGATTGAAAGCGGCGCTGTTGTTGCCGTCGAACACATCAAGGCCGACTTCGAACAGGCCTTTGCAGCGGTCTGGCAAGGGCAATGCGAAAACGACGGCTTCAACCGACTGGTGACACTGGCTGGTCTGGGCTGGCGACAGGTCGCTGTACTGCGAGCCTATTGCAAATACCTGCTCCAGATTGGTGTTCCTTTCTCGCAGACCTACATGGAAGAGACGATGCAGCGCTATCCGGCTGTGGCTCGGATACTGATTGGTTTATTTGAAGCGCGTTTCGATCCGGACCTGAGTGCAAGCAATGCCGACCTGGCCCCGGCCCTGAAACGCATGGGCGTCGATTCTGCGGAACGCTATCTGGCCAACTTCGTCGCGACTTCGCGTGACGAGCAGATCGGTGCCGTCGACAAGCTGCTCGGAAAACAGCTCGCCAAAGTGGCCAGTCTGGATGAAGACCGCATCTTAAGGGCTTTCGCTGCGGTCATCAGGGCGACCTTGCGCACAAGTTTTTACCAGACCACCGGCCGCCAGGGCAAAGTCAAAGATTACTTCAGTTTTAAATTCGATCCGGCGCAGGTTCCGGATATTCCGAAACCGGTCCCATACCGCGAAATTTTCGTCTATTCACCGTTCATTGAAGGCGTGCATCTGCGCTTCGGACCGGTAGCGCGCGGCGGCCTGCGCTGGTCGGACCGTCGTGAAGACTTCCGGACTGAAGTGCTCGGTCTGGTCAAAGCTCAGATGGTCAAGAATACCGTCATCGTTCCGGTCGGTTCGAAAGGTGGCTTCTTTGCCAAACGATCTCCCGCCGGTGGCGATCGCGATGCCATTCTGGCCGAGGGCATCGCCTGCTACAAACGCTTCATCAACGGGTTGCTAGACATCACCGACAATCTGGTCAACGGCCAGGTCGTGCATCCGCAGCAGGTGGTCCGTCACGATGGCGATGACCCCTATCTGGTTGTCGCTGCAGATAAGGGTACCGCCACTTTCTCCGATATCGCCAATGGCATTTCGGCCGAGCATGGGTTCTGGCTTGGCGATGCCTTCGCTTCAGGTGGCTCGGTCGGCTATGACCACAAAGGCATGGGAATCACCGCTAAAGGCGCCTGGGAGTCGGTCAAACGTCACTTCCGTGCTCTCGGCCGCAACAGCCAGTCTGAAGATTTCACCTGTGTCGGTATCGGTGACATGTCGGGTGACGTCTTCGGTAACGGGATGCTGCTGTCCCCCCATATCCGTCTTCTGGCGGCGTTCGATCACCGTCATATCTTCCTTGACCCCAATCCCGACGCTTCGGTCACTTTCGCCGAGCGCCAGCGCATGTTCGCTCTGCCGCGTTCGAGTTGGGAGGACTATGATGCCTCGCTGATTTCCAAAGGCGGCGGCGTGTTTCCGCGAAGCGCCAAATCAATCCCGCTCACGCCCGAAATCAAAGCCGCGCTCGGCATCGATCCCGATACCCAGGAAATGAGTCCGAATCAGTTGATGAACGCGATCCTGAAAGCACCGGTCGATTTGCTCTGGAACGGCGGCATCGGCACCTATGTTAAATCCACCGGCGAGTCCCATGCCGACTGCGGAGACCGTGCCAACAACGGACTGCGTGTGAACGGCAGCGAACTGCGTTGCCGTATGGTGGGCGAGGGCGGCAATCTGGGCATGACCCAGCGCGGCCGCATCGAAGCGGCCCAGCACGGTGTCCTGCTCAATACCGATTTCATTGATAACTCGGCCGGCGTCGATACTTCCGACCATGAGGTCAATATTAAAATCCTGCTTGGCGCTGCAGTGCTCGCCGGTGAGCTGACGCTCGAACAGCGAAATGCCCTGCTGGCCAGCATGACCGATGAAGTCGGTGAATTGGTTCTGGTCGACAACTACCGGCAGAATCAGGCGCTCAGCCTGATGGAATCCATGAGCGCGCAACGCTTGGGTTCGTTCACGCACTTCATCCAGACCCTCGAATCTGAAGGTCTGCTCGACCGCGCCATTGAATTCCTGCCCAGCGATGCCGAATTGGCTGAACGCAAAGCCAAAGGGCAGGGCATGACCCGTCCGGAACTGTCGGTTCTGCTGAGCTATGACAAAATCGTCATTTTCAACCAGCTTCTGGAATCCGACGTCCCGGAAGATCCCTTTCTGTCCAAAGAGCTGCAGCGTTACTTCCCGAAACCCCTGCAGGAAAAATACGCCGGCTACATGCTCAGCCACCGCCTGCGCCGCGAAATTATCGCCACTGCCGTCACCAACTCGCTGGTGAATCGCATGGGCTCGACCTTCCTCCTGCGCATGCAGGAAGATACCGGCGAAACTCCGTCGCAGGTCGCCAAGGCCTACACCATCATTCGCGAAAGCATGCTGGCGCGTGAGCTCTGGGCCGAAATCGATGCGCTTGACCACAAGGTCGGTGAGAACGTTCAGTTGGAAGCGCTTGCCGGAATCTGGCATCTCCAGCGCAATCTGACCCGCTGGCTGATTGCATTGCCCGGTCTGCTGCTGGATATCGCACGTATGGTGGAGCGTTATCAGGAGCCGTTCAGCACACTGTTGCAGTCGGTGCCGGGGGCGCTGACGGCCAGCGACAAGTCGGCGTTCCAAGCGGAATTCAGCCGTCTTTCCAAGCTTGGCATGTCGGACCGACTGGCACATTTCCTGGCGGCGCTGCCTTATCTGAACTCGGCGATGGACATCATCGAGCTCAGTCTGCTCGAAAAGCAGCCGGTCATGGCGGTTGCGCAGGCGCATTTCGCGCTCAGCGATGCCCTGCACATCAATTGGCTGATGGAAAACGTCGAGCTGCTTCCGGTGACCGGGCGTTGGCAGGCGCAGGCCCGGGGCGTACTGCGGGATGAACTGCAGGCACAGCAGCGTCAGTTGGTCAGCACGGTTCTGGCGACTGCCGTACCCGGCAAATCACCGGCCGACTGGGTCAGTTCCTGGCTGTCGCGTGACGATGCAGCCCTGAAGTACACGTTGGGCATGTTCACCGATATGCGTTCCTTGAGCGAGATGGATTTTCCGACGCTGTCGGTGGCCGTCCGTCGACTGGCGCAGATTGCCTCCACCGGCGTGCGCTGATATGGCCGGGCACATCGGTTATGATGTGCCCGTAACGCCATGGAGCCGCATGTGAAGCTAACTGAACCGCCCAGAATCGCATTCGTTGCCAGCCCCGTGCCGGGCGCGCAGGATGCTTTGCAGACGCTGCTTTCCGAATATGGTCAATGTCCTCCGGAATCGGCGGATGTAATCTGTGCCCTTGGCGGTGACGGATTCATGCTTTCAACGCTACATCGGTTTGCTTCCCTGTCACTTCCGGTATTCGGCATGAAACTCGGCAGTGTCGGATTTCTTATGAATCATTATCGGCCGGAAGGGCTTGTCGAGCGCCTTCGCAGTGCCGAGTGCAGTACCTTGAAGCCGCTTGAAATGGAAGCTTTGACCGAAGCCGGCATGCGCTACCGTTTTCTGGCCTACAACGAGGTTTCATTGCTCCGCCAAACCCGCCAGGCCGCCCAGCTGGAGGTTTCTCTGAATGGACAGGTCCGACTTGAGGAACTGGTATGTGATGGCATTCTGGTGTCAACACCGGCCGGAAGTACGGCATATAACTTTTCAGCGATGGGGCCGATTTTGCCACTTGGATCGGCGGTAATCGCGCTGACACCGATTGCGCCATTCCGTCCGAGGCGCTGGCGCGGCGCCATTTTGCGTGCGGACACGCTGGTCAGGCTCCGCGTGCTAGACCCCTACAAGCGTCCGGTCAGTGTCACCGCCGACTCTCACGAGGTACGCGATGTGGTCGAGGTAAGCATCCGCGAAGGCAATGAGAACACTGTCCGCCTGCTTTTTGATCCGGAACATAATCTGGATGACCGCATACTCAACGAACAGTTCGTTACCTGAATCTCGGCAAATGAGACCACTAAAGTCCATACTGGCATCATGAACGGTCAGCCCACATCGCACACAGGTCAGATTCAGGCATCGTTGGTGGTGGCCATCACAGCCCGTGCTTTGTTTCATCTGGAAGACGGCCATCAGGTGTTCGAATCACAGGGAATCGATGCCTATGCCGAATACCAGCGCAAACATGAGAACGACGTTCTGCCGCAGGGGATAGCATTTCCCCTGGTCCAAAAGCTGCTGGCGTTGAATGCGGGTGCTGATCCGAATCATCCACGGGTAGAAGTGATCCTTCTTTCACGCAACAGTTCCGACACCGGCTTGCGTATATTTAATTCGATAGAGCATTACGGCTTGAAAATAACCCGGGCGGTTTTCACCAGTGGCGCCGAAGTCTATCCGTACATCCAGCCTTTTGCCGCGCAATTATTCCTTTCGGCCAATCCGGATTCCGTGCGGGCAGCGCTTGAGCATGGCATCGCGGCAGCAACCATCCTGCCCGCCGTTGCCGCTGAACAGATCCATTCTGAACTGCGCATCGCTTTCGACGGAGATGCCGTGATTTTCGGGGATGAGTCCGAACGCGTATCGCAAGAGGGAGGTCTTGCCGCATTCCATGCCCATGAAACAGCCAAAGCCCATGAGCCGCTTTCCGGTGGCCCCTTCAAAGGGTTTCTTTCCGCCTTGCATGATCTGCAGGAAAGTTTTCCGGTAGAGGCGAGCCCGATCCGGACGGCTCTGGTTACGGCACGCTCGGCCCCAGCCCATAAGCGGGTGATTCTGACCCTGCGTCAATGGGGAGTACGTCTGGATGAGTCCCTGTTTCTGGGTGGTAGGGATAAAGGCCCGTTTCTGGAAGCCTTCGGCGCCGATCTGTTTTTCGATGATTCCAGCCACAATATCGCCAGTGCCCGGCAACATGTCGCGGCAGGCCATGTTCCTCATGGAGTATCAAATAATCAATGATTGAAACAAATTGTTGATGGGGCTTAGGTCCGGATAGATGAGCACTCTCAGTGCTTCATACCTTTGCCGGAGAGATCTGTTCTGCCCAGTCAATCAATGCCCGTATGACCCGGGCTTTATCGGGATGGGCCTCGGCCAGATTGCGGCATTGCTGCGTGTAATCAGCCAGTGCGTCCGGTGTCAGCCGGCTTTTCAGGAAATCCCGCCATTGGATCGACTCTCCGCCGGTCAGGGATTCCGGCCAATTTCGGGCCTTATAGCGGAAGTACAGTTCACTCAGGCGCGGATCGATGAATACCAGAGGATCCCGTCCCTTGCTGGAGCGTGCCTTTCCGAATTTCAGCTTATCGGCGCGTTCGATGAAACCGTCGTAAAGTGCGGCATCGGGATCGGCCGGTTCGCAACTACGCGGGCGACTGAATACCTTTGCCAGCTTATCGCTGATGTTTTCGGCATGAGCCAACAGCTCCTCACGAACGGCATCGGCGGCCGTGATATCGATCTTCAGTCGTTCGGCATCGATGTTCCATCTAACGAGCTCGGCTTCACTCAAGGACTGCAGGGCGACGACCACCGGGCAGTGGTTGTGGTGGATTTCCTTGATGCCGATGCGGCTTTCACCCTCCGGCAGCAGGCTGCGTTTGGTAAAAATATTGCTGGCGATCTGTTCGGGTGTGTAGTGCAACAGTTTCAGGGCTTCTGGCGCCAGCTCCACGGCGATCACCCGGTTCTTGATCAGCGGATGCGGCATCAGCGGAAGCATCAGTGCACTGCAGGCCTGTTCTGCGGAGAATTGCCCAGAGACATGCAGCACCGTCTGGCGTTTGTGCGGGGCAACGATGCCGGCCACAAATTCCTTGTCGCGCAGCTTCAGCGCGTAATCCCATAGCCTCGGCTGCGCGGCTTTTGCCCGGCGCGCCAGGTTGATCAGGCTGCGTACATCCGAAAGCGCCTCGTGGGCTTCGCCTTCGAAGCAATCATTGGCTTTGGCCAGATCTTCCAGCTTGAAGCTCGGCAGTCCATTCTCGCGTAGCGGCCACTGCAGCCCTTCCGGGCGCATCGCATAAAGCATGCGCATGACATCAAGTAGATCCCAGCGGGAGTTACCACCGGCGTATTCCCGCTCATAGGCATCGAAGAAATTCCGGTATAGACCGAATCGGATGAATTCGTCATCAAACCGGATCGAGTTGTAGCCTAGCGAGCAGGTGCCTGGTTGGCTGAATTGTTCGTGCAGCACCGCCATGAACTCGGCCTCGCACAGCCCAGTGGTGAGGGCGTGTTGCGGGGTTATTCCGGTAATGAGGGCCGCTTCCGGTTCGGGCAGAAAATCATCGGCCGGACGGCAGAACAGGGACACCGGTTCTCCGATCGGATTCAGCTCGGCATCGGTCCGGATGGCCGCGAATTGTGAAATCCGACTGCTGCGTGGGTTGCGGCCGAAGGTTTCAAGATCGTACCAGAGGAAGGTTTCAGGCATGCAGGGGCTCGAGTTCGCGATTAATCATTTCCGAGGCTAAGGCATAATCGACCTGGGCGATATCGGAAATTCCTTCACATAGACGTGCGAGGATGCCACGTTGAATCATGCCGCGGTGCAGGGCAACGGCATAAGGCACACGCTGGAAACTGACCATGCTGTATCGGGGAATGAAGCGGTCCGGATGACGTCCAGCCAATTCGCGCTCAAGCGTTCTTTCCAGCAGGAAACGGCTGTCGTCGACTTTATCGCGCATCTCCACATAGTTTTCCAACGCCATCGCCTGGATAGCGGCGGCGTTTTCGCGTCGGGCCGACTCGTAGGCGCTAATGGCAGTGTTCCAGCTTTCCTCATTCTCGATGGCATCGACCAATGCCAGACAGTCTTCGAAGGCGCAATTCATGCCTTGGCCGTGGAAAGGCACCATGGCATGTGCGGCATCACCGATGAGGACGATGCGGTCGTCGTGATGCCAGGTATCGAGAGTCAAGGTCGCCAGTGCGCTCTCCGGATTATGCTGCCAGTCGTAGTCGAAGTCGGCGATTTTGTCGAGCGCATCCGGAAAGACGTCGGAGAAGAACTGCCGGGCCTGTGCCGGATCGCGGATCTTGTCGAAGCCCGGATTGCCCTCGGCCGGCAGAAAAAGGGTGACGGTAAAGGTCTTTTCGGTATTCGGCAGAGCGATGCACATATAGCCGCCACGCGGCCAGATATGAAGACTGTTGCCGTCCAGTTTGAAATCGCCATGCGCATCCGGTGCGATTTCCAGCTCGCGGTAATTGTGGCCCAGAGCTTCCATATGCTCTTTTACCAACCCCTTGTCGGCCAACACCCGACGGACAGCCGATCCGGCGCCATCGGCGCCAATCAGTCGTTCAAAGGCCTCGGTTTCGCTGTGGTCAAGATAGTCGATGCGCAACGTATTGCGTTCCAGGTCGATATCACCGATACGGGCATTGAAATGCACCGAGACCCCCTGTTTTTCAGCAGCTTCAATCAGCGCCAGATTCAGGCGGCCGCGGTGGACCGACCAGATCACTTCCGAGTCGTCCTTGCCGTAACGCAGGAAATGGGTGCTGCCTGAAACATCATGGACCATGCGCCCGCGCATCATGACCACCTGCGGCATCACCTCATCATCGAGCCCGGCCTGCTGCAGGGCGTAAAGGCCGCGGTAGGCCAGCGCTAGATTGATCGATCGGCCGCCCTCGATACCGGCTTTGCGTGGATCCGGACGCTTTTCATAAATGCGTACGGTATGGCCTTTCTGGACCAGCAGGATGGCGAGCAGGGCACCCGCGAGGCCGGCGCCGGCGATATGAATGGTCTGTTGCTTCATGCGGAGGCCGCCCACTGTTTGATGCTTCGCACTGCGCCGAGGCAGTCGCTGAAACGGTTGTAAAGCGGGGTCGGCGACAGGCGGATAACGTCCGGTTCCCGCCAGTCACCGATGACGCCGGACCGCATTAGATGTTCAAAGAGCTGACGACCGGCATTGCGTCCGGCACGCACTTGCAGACTCAACTGGCACCCGCGTTGCTCTGGATTGCTAGGGGTGACGCTGTGAAGCACGTCACCCAGCTCATGTCGGATTAGGGCTTCCAGATACGCAGTCAGCGCGAGTGATTTCCGCCGCAAGGCTGGCAGACCGGCCTCGTGGAAAATCTCCAGGGAGGCGCGCATTGGGGCCATGGCGAAAATCGGTGGATTGCTGAGCTGCCACCCTTCAGCCCCGGGCGTGGCGTTGAATTCGGGTCCCATCTGGAAGCGGGTGTCTTGACGATGGCCCCACCAGCCGTTGAACCGGGGAAGCACGGCCTGGGCATGGCGTTCGTGCACGAAAGCGCCGGCTATGGCGCCCGGGCCGGAGTTCAAATATTTATAGCTGCACCAGGCTGCGAAGTCGGCGCCGGAATCATGCAGCTGCAAGGGCAGGTTGCCGGCAGCATGCGCTAGATCGAAGCCGACCTGGCAGCCGTAGAAGTGACCGAGGTCGGCGATGGCCTTCAGATCAAAGGCCTGACCCGTGCGGTACTGAACGCCGGGCCACAAAATCAAGGCGACGCGGTGACCCTGTTCACGCAGGCAGTTTTCCAACGCATCAGGTGGGATCAGGCCGGTGTCCGGATCGGCAGGAATTTCAATCAAGCACTCGGCAGGGTCGAAACCATGGAAGCGGATCTGCGATTCGACGGCGTAACGGTCGGAAGGAAATGCGCCCTGTTCGATGACAATCGCTGGACGCTCTGCATCCGGCCGATAGAAACTGACCATTAACAAGTGGAGATTAACGGTCAAGGAATTCATAGCCACGACCTCCACTGGCTTGGCACCGACATTTTCCGCGAGCAGATCACGCAGTTCGCCGTGATACGGCATCCATGGGTGCTTGGCATGGAAATGGCCCTCGACGCCAAATGCCGCCCAGTCATCCAGTTCCTGCTGAATCGCGGCCTTTACGCTTTTGGGTTGAAGGCCAAGAGAGTTTCCGCACAGATAAATTTGATCCCCATTCGCATGCTTCGGGATATGAAAGCGGTCGCGGAACGAAGCTAATGAATCAGTTCGGTCGAGCTGATCGGCATAATCGTCGCTGAAGATCATGATTTCTGCTCGAAGTGACGGCGGTCGCGACCCAGCCAGGACAGCGCGGTACGGTTAAACAGCTGTTCCTGATCCCCTGCATCCAGATTCAGTCCCAGGATGCCCGAACCGGGTTCCTGCTCGCCGAGCGGAAATGGATAATCGGTGCCGAGCATGACCCGGTCGATTCCGACGGTGTCCAGAAGGTAGCGCAGTGCGCGGTCGTCATGCACGCAGGAATCGAAGTAGAGTTGTTTGAAGTAATCCCGCGGATTGTGCGGATTATCGGTGGCTACCAGATCCGGCCGCATGTTGAAACCGTGTTCGATGCGGCCGATGGTGTAGGGGAAGCTGCCGCCACCGTGGGCAAGCATCACTTTCAGTCGCGGAAACTGCTGGAGCACCCCGCCGAAGATGAGGGCGCAGGCCGCTCTGGACTGTTCGGCCGGCATGCCGACCAACCAAGGCATCCAATACTTTGGCATGCTGTCGGTGCCCATCATGTCCCAGGGATGCACCAAAATGGCGGCATCGAGGTCCTGGGCGGCTTCAAAGAATGGCCGTAGCTCGGCGTCATCCAGATTCCAGTCGTTGATGTGCGAACCAATCTGTACGCCGCACAGACCCAGCTGATCGACGCATCGTTCCATTTCTTGAATCGCCAGTCGCGGCGACTGTAGCGGAACGGTTCCGATGCCGGCATAGTGGGTGGGATAGTCGCGGCAGGTTTCCGCCATGTGGTCGTTGAGGCTTTCATGCAACTCGAGGGCCTGATGTGCCTGTGCCCAGTAACTGAACATGACCGGCACTGTCGAGATGACCTGGACCTGGATGCCGAAGCGTGCATAGCGGTGGCGGCCGTCTTCGCCGTGGTGAATCACTGGAAAGCGATTGTCGCCGTACTTTGTGGCAAGATCCGGCCAGTCGCGGGGCAGGTAGTGGGCGTGAGTATCGATACGGAGCATGCGAAGGTCTACGCTGAGAGCCAGTGCGCCAATGCCGCATAAAGCGGTATGCCGACGGCTAGATTGAACGGAAAGGTGAAGCCCAGCGCTGCTGTAATGCAACGGCCGGTATTGGCTTCAGGCAATGAAGCGCGCATTGAAGCCGGAGCCGCAATGTAAGAGGCGCTGGCCGCCATGGTGCCGAAT
>JBEAYK010000124.1:0-4380 GCA_041159305.1 Pseudomonadota bacterium | reverse complement strand
TACCAGGTGCGGGTGACCAGAATGCCTTTCGCGGTGCCCTTGACCAGATCCATGGTGGACTTGGTGCCGCCGGCCATGATCAGGTTGCCGGGCGAACCCTTGGCTTCCTTGCCCTTCAGCTTGGCCCAGTAGCGGGAATACTCGAGATAGGACACCTTGCCTTTGTCGATGATGTTCATCTTCTCGCGCGGCAGACCCTCGCCGTCCCAGGGCATCACCGGCACATCCGGATTCCAGGGATCGGTATGCAGGCTGACGCGCGGATCGAACACCTGCTCGCCGAGCTTGTTGCCGCCGCCCTTCTTGGTCAGGAAGCTACGGCCCTCATCGGCCTGGCGGGCATCAAAGCCGTTCATCATGAAGGAAATCAGTCCGGCCGAAGCCGCCGGCTCGAGAATGACCGTGTACTTGCCCGGCTCAAGCGCTTTCGCACCGCGTGAGCCTTTCGCTTTCTGGATGGCGGTCTGGATTTCACGGGAGGCTTTGAAGTCTTCAACGCTGCCGGCATTGCGGGCGACCCAGCCGGAGCCGGTGCCGTCTTCGGTGCGCACGGTGCAGGTGTAATCCAGACCGGTCGACTGCTGATAAGCGAAATTGCCGTTGCTGTTGGCCGAAGCGAAGAAGCCGACGCTGTCGGACAGGAAGCCGGCGGCGATCAGGCCGTCATTCTTGCAGGGGTTGATGGAATCGGCGGCGACCTGCGCGCGGTACTCGGGGGTAATCGCGGCGATGCCGGCATTGTAAGTCGGCGTGGATTTATAGGTCTGCTTGCCGATGGCCGGAACGAATTCCTCGTTCTCGGGTGCCAGGCGCGCCAGCTCCTCGGCGCGGCGGACCACGCGGGCCAATGATTCGTCATCGAACTCGTTGATGGTGGCGACGCCGACACGCTTGCCGAACGCGACCTGCACGGCCAGTTCGGCATTGGTGACGATGCCGCTGGTGGACACGTTGTTCAGCGCGAAGCGGATATTGCCGTTGATGCCGCCGCCGAGGGTGGCGGTGCACTCGTCGGCCTTGCTCAGCGCGATGACCTTGTCGAGGATCGCTTTGGCCTGTTGTTCCGTATACATGCTCATGGATGCTTGCTCCTGTAGTGAGGTCGGTTAGCCCAGGGACCGGGCCGTGCTGATGACGTTGATGCCGTCGAAGCGCGCGGTACTGGAACCGTGCGAGACCGCGGAAACCTGGCCGGGCTGGCCCTTGCCGTCGAAGAACGAGCCGCCGAAACGGTAGTCGCGCTCGTCGCAGATGGCCGAGCAGGCGCTCCAGAATTCCGGGGTGCGGATCTGGTAGGCGACGTCTTCGACCATGCCCTTGATTTTGCCGTTCTCGATTTCATAGAACAGCTGGCCGCCGAACTGGGCGTTGTAGCGCTGCTGGTCGATCGAGAACGAACCGTCGCCGATGATGTAGATGCCCTTCTCGACATTCTTGATCATGTCGGCCACCGACAACGGCGATTTGCCCGGTGCCAGCGAGACGTTGGCCATGCGCTGGAACTGCACGCTCGACCAGGAGTCGGCATAGCAGCAGCCGTGCGATTCGGATTCGCCGATGATATGGGCCTGGTCACGGATGGCCTGGTAATTGACCAGGGTGCCGTCTTTGACCAGATCCCAGCGCTTGGTACGGACGCCTTCGTCGTCGAAGCCGACGGCGCCGAGGGTGTTCGGCTGGATCTTGTCGGCGAACAGGGTGACCCGGTCGCTGCCGTATTTGAACTTGTCTTTCAGTTTGTCGATGGTGGCGAAGCTGGTACCGGCATAGTTGGCTTCGTAACCGAGCACACGGTCGAGTTCGAGCGGGTGACCGACGTTTTCATGGATGGTCAACCAAAGGTGCGAAGGATCGAGCACCAGATCGTACTTGCCGGGCTTGACCGAGGGCGCTTTCAGTTTCAACTGCGCCTGCTTGGCCGCAGCAATGGCATCTTCTTTCATGTCAAAGCGGTCGTTGTAGGCCATCAAGCCGTTCGGCAGTTCGATGTGGCGGTCGCCGTCGAGATATTCGTAACCCATGCCCATTGGCGAGGACAGGCTGTCACGACTGCGGAACTTGCCGGTGGTCTTGTCGATCGCGGTGACCGTGAAGGTCGGCCAGATCCGGTGCACGTCCTGGTCGATGTAAGAGCCGTCAGTGGAGGCGAAATACTTCTGCTCGTTGACCAGGAACAGCATCGAGTTGACGAAGTTGGCGCCGGCGGCCATGGCTGCACTGTTGGCGGAGAGCAGAAGATCAACTTTTTCTTTAACCGGCACTTCCATCGCATTTTTCTTGATCGGCGTGGCCCACGACACTTCACCGACGCCCTTGACCGGCGCCAACTGGACCGGCTTGGTCTGCGATTTGGCATTGGCTTTGGCGATGGCGACCGCCTGCTGGGCGGCTTTAGCGATAGCCGCATTGCTGAGGTCGCTGGTCGCCGCGAAGCCCCAGGTGCCATTGGCAATGACGCGGACACCGGCACCGATGGACTCGGTGTTGACCACGTTCTGCACCTTGTCTTCGCGGGTAATCACGAATTGGCGCATATAGCGGCCGATGCGGACGTCACAGTAGCTGGCACCTCCAGCAGTCGCGGCGTTCAAGGCGATGTCGGCCAGCACTTTCTTGCGCGCCGGATCCATTTTGGTCAGCAAGGCCTCGGCCGCCACGGCATTGCCGAAGCCAGGAATCATGAAGCCGCTCAGGCCGATGCCCGATGCCGCCAAGAAATGTCGTCTATCCATCACAGTGCTCCTGGGTTATAGAGGGGGTCGCGCCACCAGCCGGCAGCCGGCGAATCCCCATCATAGTGAAGGCCTCACAGCATTGGCATAGCCCATTAGTCATGGCGACGGGGTTCATCCGAGCGAGCGGGCGGTATTGATGATGTTGATGCCGTCGAAACGGGTGGTGGCCGCGCCATGGGACACTGCCGAAACCTGGGACGGTTGGCCTTTGCCGTCGAAGAAAGAACCGCCATGACGGAAATCGCTTTCATCGCAGATGGCTGTGCATGCGTTCCAGAACTCCGGGGTCCGGATCTGATAAGCCACATCTTCGATCATGCCGGTGATTTTGCCATTTTCGATTTCATAGAACAGCTGGCCGCCGAATTGGGCGTTGTAACGCTGCTGGTCAATCGAGAACGAACCGCGGCCGAGGATGTAGATGCCCTTTTCGACATTCTTGATCATGTCCGCGGGCTTCAGGGGCTTTTTACCCGGCGACAGCGAAACGTTCGCCATGCGCTGGAACTGAACATCCGACCAGCTCTGCGCATAGCAGCAGCCCTGCGATTCGGCCTCACCGATGATGTGGGCCTGATCGCGGATGGCTTGGTAATTGACCAGAATGCCGTCCTTGACCAGATCCCAGCGTTTGGTGCGCACGCCTTCATCGTCATAGCCGACGGCGCCGAGCGTTCCCGGCACGGTCTTGTCGGCGAACAGGGTGACGATGTCGCTGCCGTAGCGGAAGCCCTGCTCGCGCTTGTCGAGCGTGGCGAAACTGGTTCCGGCGAAGTTGGCTTCATAACCCAGCACACGGTCGAGCTCCAGCGGATGCCCGACGTTCTCATGGATGGTCAGGAACAGATTGCTCGGATCGAGCACCAGATCGTATTTGCCGGGCTTGACCGAGGGCGCCTTGAGCTTCATCACCGCGTGCTTGGCCGCCTGCACGGCGTCCTCGAGCATGTCATAGCGATCTTTGTAAGCGGTCAGCCCATTGGGCAGTGCGATGCTACGGCCGCCCTCCAGGTACTCGTAGCCCATGCCCATCGGCGATGACAATGCGTTGCGGCTGCGGAATTTGCCGCTGGCCTTGTCGATGGCGGTAACATTGAAATTCGGCCAGATCCGGTGCACGTCCTGGTCGATGTAGGACCCGTCGGTGGAGGCGAAATATTTCTGTTCGTTGACGATGAACAGCTGCGAGTTGATGAAATTGGCACCGGCGGCCATGGCCGCGGCATTCACGCCGAGCAACAGCTCGACCTTGTCCTTGACCGGCACGGCCATGGCATTGCGCCCGATTGGCGTGGCCCAGGAAACCTGACCGACGCCCTTGACCGGCGCCAGACGCACCGGCTCGGTCTGCGCCACACTGTTGGCGCGCGCAATGGCGACCGCCTGACGGGCGGCGCGGGCGATGCCGTCGTTGCTGAGATCGCTGCTGGCGGCAAAGCCCCAGGTGCCATTGACGATGACACGGATGCCGGCACCGGTGGATTCACTGTTGAGGACGTTCTGCACCCGTTTTTCACGGGTGGTAATGGATTGTCGCAGATAGCGGCCGATGCGGACATCGCAGTAGCTGGCGCCGGCGGCGGTGGCGGCGCCAAGGGCGATGTCGGCTAGCACTTTCTTGCGGGCCGGGTCCATGGTTTCCAGA
>JBEAYK010000123.1:0-4390 GCA_041159305.1 Pseudomonadota bacterium | reverse complement strand
TCGCAGGGCGGTCCGATGGCTGAATTGAAAATGAACCTCAAGGTCGCTGATTTCGGACAGCTCAGCGCGCTTCTGGGTAAGCTGGATGCCGTGCCCGGCGTACTGGAAGTCCGCCGTTTCTGAGGCGTACGCAAGTAGGCGCCACCTGATAAAATGATCCGAACCTGGCCAAAATATTCCCGTGAACATACCCGATAACGATACGGCACCCAAAGACTCCATGCTCAAGCGCGGGATATGGCGTCTTCTGTTCCTCGCGGTCGGCCTGTTCATCGGCATCGGCATTCCCTACATCTGGTATCTCGACAAGCAGGTGCGCGATCAATTCGCCCAGCTCAATTGGCAGGTACCGACCAAAGTCTTCGCTCGTCCTCTCGTACTGAAACCCGGATTGCCTCTGGATGGCAGCAGCCTCGAGCTGGAACTGCAGGCCGGGGGTTACAAGGATGACGGTCGCGGCGTTCTGGCCGGAAGCTACGGACGCAGTGGCGGCCGTTTTCGACTGACCACCCGTGAATTCTACGACGTCAACGGCAGGGTGCCATCGCGCCATCTGGAAGTGCTGCTGGTCTCCGGCCGCATCGCCGCCGTGCGCGATGTCAACACGCGCCGCAACCTCTCTTCTGCGAAAGTCGATCCGGTACGTATTGCCACCTTGTACGGCAACACCACCGAAGAGCGCCGGCTGGTCAAGATCGACCGGGTACCGAAACTGCTGGTCGAGGGTTTGCAGGCGGTGGAAGACCGCAATTTCGAGAATCACATCGGCATCGATCCGATGGGTGTTGCGCGTGCCATTTATGTCAATATCCGCGAAGTCGGATTCGAGCAGGGCGCCTCGACCTTGACGCAACAGTTGGTGCGCAGCCTTTTCCTGAGCAATACCAAAACCATTACCCGCAAGGTCAAGGAAGCGCTTTATGCGCTCATCATCGAAGCGCGCTTCGATAAAAAAACCATCCTCGAGGCCTATCTCAACCAGGTCTACCTCGGTCAGGTCGGTGACCAGTCCATCCACGGCATCGCCGCCGGTGCCGATTTCTGGTTCGGGCGCGATGTCACGCAGCTGCAGGATCATGAAATCGCGTTGCTGATCGGTCTGGTTCAGGGCCCGTATTACTGGGATCCGCGCAAGCATCCGGAGCGCGCGCTCAAGCGCCGCGCGATTGTGATTCAGGAATTCCTCGAGGCCGGTCTGTTCACGCCCGAACAGGCGGAAAAGGCCAAAGCGGCGCCGCTGGGTGTTGTCGCCAAACCGATTCTGGCCCGTAACCGTGCCCCTGCTTTTCTGGATATTGTGCGCCGGCAATTGGCCAAGGATTACGATAACGACGATTTGAGCGGGCAGGGTCTGACCGTACTGACTACGCTGTCACCGGCGGCGCAGACCTATCTGGAGAAGGCGGTCACCGGAACCTTGACGCGTGTTCAGCGTGAAAAGGGTCCTGAGCTCCAGGCAGGCGCCATCGTCACTGAGGCGGGCACCGGCAACATCGTTGCGGCCGTCGGCAACCGCAATGTCGGCACCCCTGGCTTCAACCGTGCAGTCGATGCCAAACGGCCGATCGGATCCTTGATCAAACCCTTCGTGTTCATGCTGGCGCTGGCACGTCCGGATGACTGGTCACTGTCGAGCTGGATCAGTGACGAGCCGGTCGCGGTCAACACCGAAGACGGCAAAATCTGGGAGCCAAAGAACTCCGATCGCAAGAGTCATGGCACCGTGACCTTGTCTTCGGCCTTGGCCAATTCCTACAATCAGGCCACGGTCCGTCTGGGCATGCAGGTCGGTCCCGAACGTGTCGGTGAGCTGGTGCATGCTTTGACCGGCGAGAAAGTCAAAGCACATCCCTCGCTGTTGCTGGGATCGGCCGACCTTTCGGTCTATACCATGTCGCAGATGTACCAATTCCTTGCCTCCGGCGGCCGCGTGCAGCCCCTGCAATCAGTGCGTGCCGTGCTCGATCCGCAGGGTAAGGCGCTCAGCAAATACGAAAAAGAACCGGTTATCGCACAGAAAGGCGATGCCATGGCGGCGCGTCTTCTCGCGTTCGGTTTACAACAGACGGTCACGTCCGGCAGTGCCCGCGCCCTGCTGTCTGAAGATCTGGGCGATCTGCAATCGGCCGGTAAAACCGGCACCAGCAACGATTCGCGTGACAGCTGGTATGCCGGCTACACCGGTGACCATCTGGCAGTGATTTGGGTTGGCAATGACAAAAACGAACCAACCGGTTTGTACGGCGCTACCGGCGCCATGCGGGTCTGGGCGCAGCTATTCAAGCGGCTGCCGAGCCGGCCCTTGCGCATTTCCGGGGAAGGTTTGGAATGGGCCTATCTGGATGCGTCGCGTTTTGCCACCACCGATGATTTCTGTCCGGGTGCGCGACGTGCGGTATTCATTGCCGGCTACCTGCCATCCGACAACGTGTCCTGTGGTGAGCGTCCTGCGGCAGAATCCGAGTCCGGATCCTGGCTTGACTGGTTCACCGGTGACAAGCCAGCACCTACCGAGGAATCGCCGACGCCTGTTCCGGAAGTCCGGAACCGTCCATGAAATACGGTCTGTTGATCCTGCTGGTGCTTGCGCTCGTCGCCTGCAGCCGGCCGGAAACCACCCCTGTGCCCGCACATGATCTCAGCCCGGAGCAGATGCTGGATAAAATCCGTGCCCAATCTGAAGTCGGTAATGAAGTCGTGTTTAATGCCTTGGCCGATGAAGTCATCCTCGACTTGCAGGCCAACGCAGAGGTGGCCGAGGCCGCGGGCAATTATGAGCAGGCGAAAAAATTGCTCGATGATGCGTTGCAGGTCAATCCTGCCGATCCGCAAGTGCTGCAGAGCCGTGCCGAGCTCGCCATCCGTGATCAGGCCTGGGTGCAGGCCGAGCAGTATGCCCAGCGTTCCTTCGATTCCGGAGCCAAGCTCGGCAGTCTGTGTCGACGTAACTGGCTGACCATGCATTACGCACGTATGGCGCAGGGACGCAGCCTGCCGCCGCCGCAGCTGGCCAAGAACCTCAACGAGTGTACGCTCGTTCCGCCGGCACGCCTGTAATGTCGGAATGGACCGCACAATGCGCCGAGGCGCTCTCGGTTGACGGGCTCTTGGCCCGCCAGCTGCAGGGCTTTGCATTCCGTGAAAGCCAGCAGGCATTGTCCGAGGAAATCGCCCGTGCCATCGAGGACCGTGCGGTCCTGATTGCCGAGGCCGGCACCGGCACCGGGAAGACCTATGCGTATCTGGTGCCGGCGCTGCTGTCCGGAAAGCGCGTGATCATCTCCACCGGCACCAAAGCCCTGCAGGATCAGCTCTATCACCGTGATTTGCCGCGCATCAAACAGGCGTTGTCGACGCCGGTCCATTCCGCGTTGCTGAAAGGCCGCGCCAACTATCTCTGTCTGTTCCGGATGGAACAGGCCAAATCGGAAACTTTTGCCAGCCGTGACCTCATCCTGCAATTCCAGCGTGTGGTGCAGTGGGCCGGCAAAACCAAGCGCGGCGATCTGGCCGAACTTTCCAGTATTCCCGAAGACAGCCCGATCTGGCCGCAGGTCAGCTCCACCGCCGACAACTGTCTCGGCAGCGAATGTCCGTATTGGAGCGAGTGCCATCTGGTCAAAGCGCGCCAAGAGGCGCAGAGCGCCGATATCGTGGTGGTCAATCACCATCTGTTGCTGGCCGATCTGGCCATCAAGCAGGAGGGTTTCGGTGAAGTCCTGCCCGGTGCTTCGGTATTCATTCTGGATGAAGCCCATCAGGTGCCTGAGCTTGCCCTGCAGTTTTTTGGCGAATCCGTCAGCACCCGGCAATGGCTCGATCTGGGCAAGGATATCCTGCTGGAGTCGGGCAAAATCACCGGCAGCTCGGTGCTGTTGGCGCCACCGGTGAAAGCGATGGAACTGCGCATCAAGCAATTGCGCGCCGAATGCGAAGTCGTTCCCGGAAAGGGCGCTGCCGCGATTCTGGCCACACAGTCGAAAATCCTCACGGCCCTGCACGATGTCCAGGAGGCTGCCGAAACCCTATTGGCCGATCTACAGTTGCAGGCCGGCGCATCCACGGCCTTGGATCAATGTACGGCCCGCGCCGATGCGCTGCTGGCACGCTGGCGCGTCTGGTGCAGCGGCTTGAACCGTGAACCGGATGCCGATGTGCCGATGGCGGCCGTGCGTTGGTATGAACTCAGCCAGCGCGGTATCACCCTCAATGCCACGCCGATGGATGTATCGACGCCTTTGCGGCAATACCGCGAACAGAGTCAGGCGGCCTGGATTCTGACCTCGGCGACGCTGGCAGTGAATGCGTCGGTCGATCATCTGGCGGCCAAGCTGGGTTTGAATGATCCGCGCGTATTGGTCCAGCCGAGTCCCTTCGACTGGCAGAATCA
>JBEAYK010000122.1:0-4395 GCA_041159305.1 Pseudomonadota bacterium | reverse complement strand
GGTGGTGCCCTGGCGCCTGACCCAGCTGCGCGCCGCATTCGCCGGCTTTGTGGCCAAGAACAATGCCAGTGAACAGGCGGCGTTTTCCGCATGGCGCAGCCGCGAAGCCTCCTGGCTGGATGACTATGCCCTGTTCATGGCACTGGAAACCGAAAACGACGGCAAAGCCTGGTGGCATTGGCCGGAGGCTCTGTGCCGGCGTGAAGCCGCCGCATTGGCCGAAGCGCGCACGCGTCTGCGCGAAGAAATTTCATTCTGGGCGTTCGTGCAGTGGTGCTTCGACATCCAGCTGGCCGCGCTCAAGCAGTATGCCAACGGCAAAGGCATCGCCATCATGGGCGATCTGCCGATCTTCATCGCCCACCACAGCGCCGACTGCTGGTCGCGTCCGGACCTGTACACGCTGGATCAGCATTTCCAGCCGACCGTGGTCGCCGGTTGCCCGCCGGATGCGATGGCACCGACCGGACAACGCTGGGGCAATCCGCTGTACCGCTGGGAAAAAATGGCGGAAGAGGATTACGCCTGGTGGAGTGCACGCCTGAAACGGGCTTTGAACCAAGCCGACGTGTTTCGCATTGACCACTTCCGCGGCTTCGCCGGCTATTACGAAATTCCCGCGAGCTGTCCGACCGCCGAAGAAGGCCGTTGGATTACCGGCCCGGGCAAGGCCCTGTTCGAGGCCATCGAGCGTACGCTCGGCAAACTTCCGATTGTTGCCGAAGATCTCGGCCTGATTACCGAGGACGTGATCGCGCTGCGCGACGGCTTCGCGTTTCCCGGCATGAAAATCCTGCAGTTCGGCTTCGGCACTGACGGCACCGACGACTTCCTGCCGCATAATTGGGGCCGGAATTTCGTGGCCTATACCGGCACCCACGACAACGACACCGTGCGCGGCTGGTGGGATTCGGCCAGTGAGCGCGAGCGCATCTATGCCGGCAGTTATCTGGCCACCGATGCCGATAACGCGCATTGGGCGATGATTCGTGCCTGCTGCAAGTCAGTGGCGAATATCGCGGTATTTCCGCTGCAGGATGTGCTCGGCCTGGCTGGAACGCACCGGATGAACGTGCCCGGCACCATCGGCGCACACAACTGGACCTGGCGTTTCCACTGGGACTGGCTGGGCAGCGAGCCGGCACGGGTGCTCGGCCTGATCAGCGCCGCCAGCGGACGGGCGCCGGTCACACTGCTGCCATTGCCCTGATGACGGATATCCGCATTCGTGATGCCAGCGCAGACGATGCGTCCGCGATTCTGGCGCTGAATGATGTTGCCGTTCAACACACCAATGCGATGGATGCTTTGCGGCTTCAGGAATTGCAGACGATGGCGAATTGCAACTGGGTCATTGCCGTCGACGGTGTCGTGGCCGGTTTCCTGCTGGCCATGCGCGAACACGCCGGCTACGCCAATCCCAATTATGATTTCTTCGCAGCCCGCTATCCGGTGTTTCTTTACATTGACCGGATCGTCATCGGCCCGGAACATGCCGGACTGAAACTCGGCACCCGCCTCTACGAGGCGCTGTTCGCACATGCACGTACGCAGGGCGTTCCGGTGCTGACCTGCGAGTACAACATCGAACCGCCGAACGAGCCGTCGCGGTGCTTCCACGACCGATTCGGTTTTGCCGAAATCGGCACGCAAACACTGGACGGCGGCAAGAAACGGGTTTCGCTGCAGGCCGCGCCGGCCCAGCCATAAGGCCTATTCCGGACGGTAGACCTCGGCACCCTGTGCCAGGAATTCCTGCGACTTCTCGGCCATGCCTTTGGCCACATCCTGTTGGTCGGCGAACTCGCGCACATCCTGGCTGATCTTCATCGAACAGAAGTGCGGCCCGCACATCGAGCAGAAGTGTGCGACCTTGTGCGCCTGTTTGGGCATGGTCTCGTCGTGGTATTCGCGCGCGCGTTCCGGATCCAGACCGAGATTGAACTGATCTTCCCAGCGGAATTCGAAACGGGCTTTGCTCAGCGCGTTATCGCGCGCCTGCGCGCCCGGATGGCCTTTGGCCAGATCGGCGGCGTGCGCAGCGATCTTGTAGGCCATTAGGCCCTCGCGCACGTCCTGTTTGTTGGGCAGGCCGAGATGCTCCTTCGGAGTCACGTAGCAGAGCATGGCGGTGCCGTACCAACCAATCATGGCGGCGCCGATGGCGCTGGTGATGTGGTCGTATCCCGGCGCGATGTCGGTGGTCAACGGGCCGAGTGTATAGAACGGCGCTTCGCCGCACTCACGCAGCTGCTTGTCCATGTTTTCCTTGATCAGGTGCATGGGCACATGGCCGGGGCCTTCGATGATGGTCTGCACGTCGTGCTTCCAGGCGATCTGGGTCAGCTCGCCGAGTGTTTCCAACTCACCGAACTGGGCCTCGTCGTTGGCATCGGCAATCGAGCCCGGACGCAAGCCATCGCCGAGCGAGAAGCTGACGTCGTAGGCCTTCATGATGTCGCAGATGTCTTCGAAATGCGTGTACAGGAAGTTTTCCTTGTGATGCGCCAGGCACCACTTGGCCATGATCGAACCGCCGCGCGAGACAATGCCGGTGACGCGCTTGGCGGTCATCGGCACGTAGCGCAGCAATACGCCGGCGTGGATGGTGAAGTAATCCACGCCCTGCTCGGCTTGCTCGATCAAAGTGTCGCGGAAGATGTCCCAGGTCAGTTCCTCGGCGCGGCCGTCGACTTTCTCCAATGCCTGGTAGATCGGCACAGTACCGATCGGTACCGGCGAATTGCGCAGGATCCACTCGCGGGTTTCGTGGATGTTCTTGCCGGTGGACAGATCCATTACCGTATCGGCGCCCCAGCGGATCGACCAGACCAGCTTCTCCACTTCCTCGGCGATGCCGGAAGACACTGCCGAATTGCCGATGTTGGCATTGACCTTGGTCAGGAAATTGCGGCCGATGATCATCGGCTCCAGTTCCGGATGGTTGATGTTGGCCGGAATCACCGCACGTCCGCGCGCTACTTCGCTGCGTACGAACTCGGGGGTGATTTTCTGCGGAATGCTGGCACCGAAATTTTCACCGCGGTGCTGGCGCAGCAGATGTGCCTCGCTGATGGCATCGATACGCTGGTTTTCGCGGATGGCGATGTATTCCATTTCCGGGGTGATGATGCCCCGGCGGGCGTAATGCATCTGGCTGACATTGCCGCCGGCCAATGCGCGCCGCGGTGGCGGCCGGTTGCCGAAACGCACGCCGTCGAGCGCGGTATCGTGTTCACGGGAGCGGCCGAACTCGGAACTCAGTCCGGTCAGGATTTCGCTGTCGCCACGCTCGGCAATCCAGGCCGCGCGCACCGGCGCCAAGCCGGCGAGCAGATCGATGGCAATGCCGGCATCGGTGTACGGTCCGGAAGTGTCGTACACGCAGAACGGATGGTTGATGTCTTCACCGAACAGCTTCGGCGTCGGCGACAGCGCGATTTCGCGCATCGGCACGCGGATGTCCGGGCGTGAGCCTTCGACATGGATTTTGCGGGAGCCGGGAATCGGCGCGGTTACCGATTCGGAAAGAGTCTGGGCCTGCTGTTGCAGCGGATTGAGTTGCGCGTTCATGGAAATCCTCGGGCAATGAACGCAGGCGGCCCGATGATCGAGTCCGAAGCTCCCTCCGGCGGTCTTAACCGCATCAGGTTCTAAGGGTATGTCTCAGCCGTCCGGCACCCCTGCTTGAGTGCGTATTAGACCATAAAAAAGACGGATTACGCGGCAATCTTGGCTATAATTGCCATATGTGTAACCCGAAAAAGCCTCATGCCGGCATATGCCCTAACTTCGATAGCGTTGGAAGGCGATGAACTATACCCCGTTCAGGAAACAGCCCGCGCCTGCCGATGACGGTGATGCCCTGCGTTTCTGCAGAACCTGCGCATTCTCCCAAGCTTGTCTTTCGGAAGGTTATGACAAATCAGCACTGATGGATTTGCACGTTCTTGTTGAGCACATCGGTCCTTTCCATGAGGGGGATGTGATTTTCCGCGAAGGCGACGATTTCAAGGCCATCGCTGCCGTGCGGGCCGGAACCGTGAAAACCACCGTGGTCGACAGTAAAGGCGATGCCCAAGTTCTGGGCTTTTTCCTGCCCGGTGAGGTTGTCGGCTTGAACGCCATTCACCAAAACAAATACCCCTGCAATGTGGTGGCCCTGGATACGGTCATGTTGTGCCGTTTTTCTTTCCCGAAAATGGCGGTTTTGGCCGGAAAAATGCCGGGCCTGCAGGCGCATCTGTTTCGACTTCTTAGTCAGGATATCAACAAAGCATCTCTGCTGGCTGGCGATTACAGCGCCGAACAACGCTTGGCGGCTTTCCTGATTTCGATTTCAAGGCGCTACGCTGCACGTGGCTTCTCAGCGAGCCATCTGCTGCTGACCATGAA
>JBEAYK010000121.1:0-4425 GCA_041159305.1 Pseudomonadota bacterium | reverse complement strand
CGACGCACCGGCGGCCGGCGGTCTGGGCGGCACCTACGGCGGCAATCCGGTGGCCTGCGCCGCGGCACTTGGCGTGCTCGAAGTCATCGATTCGGAAAACATCCTCGAGCGATCGACCCAGCTTGGCGAAACGCTGGCGGCCTATGTCGGCAATCTGGCCAAGGAATCGGCTCTGGGCATCGGTGAAGTCCGTCATCTGGGCGCCATGTTCGCCTTCGAGCTCATCAAGCCCGGCAGTCAAAACACACCGGATCCCGATGCAGCCAAAGCATTGACGGTCAAGGCCGCCGAGCTGGGTTTGATCCTGCTGTCCTGCGGCGTATACGCCAACAGCATCCGCGTGCTGGTGCCGATCACCATCGAAGAAGCTGTGTTGGATGAAGCGCTTGCGATTCTGGCAAGCGCATTACGCACCATCCGGTCCTGAGCCGGTTTTAGGTATACAATCGGGAGACACGGCCCATCCTTTAAGGAGAACGCAAAATGCGGATTCAATCGATAATCCCGGTTCTGTTAATGGCGGTTTGCGCGGCATTGTTTTCTTCGGCGGGTTACGCGCAAAGCAAAGAGGATGAAGAGCGAACCAAAATTCAGGCCGATGTCCAGAAAACGCTCAACAGACTTTATGACACCCAGCCGAACAGCCGAAATATCATCAGCAAGGCGGCCGGATACGCGGTGTTCAACCAGTACGGTGTGAAAATCGCCGTGGCCGGCGGCGGCAAGAGCACGGGCTATGCGTTCCATAACAAAAGCAATAAGAAAACCTACATGAAAATGGTTGAAGTGCAGGCCGGCCTGGGCTTAGGCATCAAGAAATTCGCCTTGATCTGGGTTTTCGACAACGACAAAGCGTTCAATAATTTCGTGAACAGCGGTTTCGAAATCAGCGGGCAGGGCAATCTGACGGCTGTTTCCGACGGCAAAGGCGTTACCCATGCCGGCGCGGTGTCGGTTTCACCGGGTGTGTGGATCTATCAATTGACCGAAAAAGGACTGTCGGCGGAGCTGACCGTCAAAGGCTCAAAGTACTACAAAGATGCGGACTTGAATTGACCGGTTGAGCTTCCGGGTACGTCACGGCGAAATCTGTCTAAACCAATGCACGTCCGTGGTGGTCCTTCCGCGCAGTGTTCACTTACTTTGTTTATGAAGGTTATGCATGGCGTTGACCGGTAATCTCATCCTCATCGCGGTCACCTGCCTGATCTCCTGGATTGGTTTCCAGGACCGTGCCTTTCAGTATCGTTGGTCGCTGAATCCATACCAAGCCCGCCGCAAGAACAAATACGCGCCGTACCTCACTTACGGTTTCGTGCATGCCGACTTTCCGCATCTGTTGTTCAACATGATCACCCTGTTTTTTTTCGGCCGGGTCATGGAAACGGTGTTCAGCGCACACTTCGGCGGATTCGGCTATTACCTATTTTATCTCGGCGGTATCGTATTCTCGATCCTGCCCTGGGCGCTTCCGCGCCGCAACAATCCGCGCTATTCCACGCTCGGTGCCTCGGGGGCGGTATCGGCGGTGCTGTTCGCCTACATTCTGCTGCAGCCGTGGTCAATGCTGTACATCTACTTCATTCCGGTACCGGCCATTCTCTATGCCGTGCTCTACGTGGCGTATTCGATGTATCTGGACAGGAAGGGCGGTGACAACATCAACCACAGCGCGCATCTGTGGGGCGCGGCCTACGGTGTCGCGTTCACTGCGCTGGCCGAGCCCGGGGCACTGACCTCTTTTCTCGGGAAGCTGATGAATCCCTGAGTGAAAAAAACCGCCCGAAGGCGGTTTTTTTATTTCTTGGTACGTACCGGAACAGGGATGTTGCACAGATCGATGAAACCGGCCTTGTTGAGGTACCAGTCGTCCTTGCGGTTGCGGCGGGATTCCACCAGCTCATCGAAAGTGGCGGTATCGGTGCGGAACACTTCCAGCTGCGGCCGTTGGCTTTCCGCGAGAGTCGACGCCAGTGCAATGGATTTGATCGGCGTACGTTGTTCCGGTTTTTCATAAAAGCCCAGCGGGCCGGTACCGCGCGGCAGCACCGAGAGGTACTCCATACCCTGCAGCACGCGGCCGACCACGGTGATGTTGCGGTCCAGCTGGCGTGGCGATTGTCCGGTCACGACATACAGTTCGGTGCCATTGCTGGAGTCAGCCTCGTTGCCGCGGCCGGCGCCGAGCGCGCCGTAGCAATGGGTCATCCAGGTCTGTTTGCGGTCGGTGGCGGCCGGAAAGCCGTGCATGAAGCCGGCCTGTTTCGACCAGCCTTCGCGGTCCTTGACCGGATGGAACACGGATTTGTCGAAACCCGTGAGCGCGAACTCGGCCGGCAGTTTCGGCTTGGCGCTGCCGATGGATTTGGCTTTGGCCGGATCTTCGGATGGGTCGCCCCATTGCACGACGAAATTATCGTGAGAGCGGTTGATGGACAGTCCGTTCCAGTAGCCTTCACGGGCGAGGGTTTTGATGTTGCCGACATGCTCCGGCGCGAACTGCGGTGCCAATTCAATCAGCACCCGACCGCCGGCGATGTCCATGACCAGCAGGTTGTCCGGATCGGGCGTGCGCCAGTCGGCGGCAGTGCTGGCATCGAGGATTTCCTGCATGGTTTTGCCCTTGGTCGCAGCCGAGAGCTGTGTTGTGGTAAGCAGGAGGGCGAGGCAGAGCATGGTGCGTATCGGGTTTTTCATGGGGGACTCACAGGCGTTCAAGGGCGGAAACCGGGCTGTCACAGGCCGGGCTCAGGTAACAATGGCTGCCCAATGCGGCCAGCCCGATGTTGTCGAATAGCTTACGGTATTGCGCGCGGCTACGGGCAATGAAGCCCTTGAAGTCGCCGGTGATGGCATCCTCGCGGCAGAACACATCGATGAAGGCCACGCCGCTGCAAAGCTCCGGAAAGCCTTCCAGGCCGCGCTTGAGTTCGGCGCCCGGAACATAATGCAGGACATCGGCGCAGACCAGCAGATCGGCCGGCGGTCCGATACGCAGCTGCTGCATCTGACCGAATCCGGCCAGAGCGATGTTCCGGCTGTGCCCGTAACGGCGGACCACATATTCGCTGGCATCCACGCCTTGGTAGTGCAGTCCTGGACGGAGTTTCAGCAGGTGTTTGCGCCATGGGGCCTCACCGCAGCCGATATCCAGAACCGAGCGAAGGGGGTGGCCCAGGTGAAGCTCGGCCACAGCGACGGCCACGGCGACTTTACGGGCGAGGGCCTTGTCGTCTGCGGCCTGTTTACCCCGGTACCAGCGGTCGAAGTAGGCCTGATCGTAGACTTTAGGTTTGGGTTTCAACATCCAGTTTCTCCATTAACGCATTGATTACTATACGCCATTACCGGATTTTACAGGTCATGACTTCCGGCCTATGGTGTATTACGAACTTAATGATAGTATTTACTTAATCCTGTTATGGAGCGCGTCATGAGTGATGTTGAAAATCTGGTGAAGAAATTTCAAAAGGAACTGAGTGCCGGAACCGTTTCGTTCCTGCTCTTGGCGCAATTGGCCAAAGCCGAGGAACCCCTGTATGGCTATCAGATCGCCAAGCAGTTGGAATCGGCCGGCGAGGGGATTCTGGCCGGCAAGCAGAGTGCCCTGTATCCGGTGCTGCGAAATCTGGACGGCGCCGGCCTGCTGCAAAGCGAAGTCGAGCCTTCGGTAGCCGGGCCGCCGCGCCGCTACTACCGCATTACCGAATTCGGCCGTGAAGTTTTCAGCGCCTGGCGCGCAACCTGGCAGAACACCCAATCCCTGGTTAACACCGTGCTGGAAGGAGCACCGCTATGAACGCCTATACCCCGAAAACGATAGCCCAGTACCTGGACATGCTGAAGGATGCCCTGAAAGGCGCTGATGCCGCTCTGGTCCAGGACGCACTGTACGATGCCGAGGAATATCTGCGTTCAGAACTGGCAGCCAATCCAGCGGTTTCCGAAGCCGAACTCTTGGCGCAGATCGCCGGCAGCTATGGTGATCCCGAGGAGGTGGCGGACATCTACCGCAATACCGAGGTCACCGTGCAGAAAGCCCTGGCCGCGCCAAAGAAAGCCGAGTCGTCCTCGCCGGTCAAAGGATTCTTCGCCGTTGCGGTCGATCCGCATACCTACGGTGCTTTGTTTTATATGCTACTCAGTCTGGCGACTGGCGTTTTCTACTTCACCTGGGCAACCACCGGCTTAAGCATGAGCGCAGGGCTGATGATCCTGATAATCGGTATTCCGTTCTTCATCCTGTTCATGGCCTCGGTGTACGCCATCTCGCTGGTGGAAGGCCGGTTGGTGGAAACGCTTCTGGGTGAGCGCATGCCACGGCGTCCGCTTTACCAGGCCAAGGACCGCACCTGGATTGACCGGATCAAGGGCCTGTTCACCGATGCGCGGACCTGGCTGAGCCTGATGTACATGGTGCTGATG
>JBEAYK010000120.1:0-7140 GCA_041159305.1 Pseudomonadota bacterium | reverse complement strand
CCACCCGAGCAAGGGGCCATGCCCTTGCCGGTCCATGAGCAGTTGGCCCATTACCGCACACTGTATGGCCAGACTGAAGCCTCGCTCCAATCCGAACCTTTGCCGGAAGTGGATCCTGAGCGCACGCCGCCGCTCGGTTTTGCGCTGGCACAGCTGCATGGCGTGTTCATTCTGGCCCAGAACGATGCCGGCCTGGTCATGGTTGACATGCATGCCGCGCATGAACGCATCACCTATGAGCAATTGAAAGCCGCTCAAGGCGACGGCGGAATCCGCAGTCAGCCCTTGTTGGTCCCGGTGTCGGTGCCCCTGAGTGAAAACGAAGCCGCCGCCAGCGAAAGTCTGGCCGAGCCCCTGCAGGAACTGGGGTTCGACGTTATTCGTACCGGGCCGCAGTCTGTCAGTGTGCGTGCGGTGCCATCACTGCTGGCCGATGTCGATGCCCGACAGCTGTTTCTGGATGTGCTGTCCGAATTCCGCGAGTATGGTGCTTCCCGTCGTCTGCAGGAAGCGCAGAACGAGCTGTTGTCGACCATGGCCTGTCATGGCTCCGTGCGCGCCAACCGGCGTTTGAGTGTTCCGGAAATGAATGCCCTACTGCGCGCCATGGAAGCCACCGAGCGCTCCGGCCAATGCAATCATGGCCGTCCGACCTGGGTGCAGTTGAGCCGATCCGAATTAGACCGTTTATTCCTGAGGGGACGATGATGCGTACATACACCATGGTGCTGACCGCGCTGTTGCTGGCTGGTTGCCAGCAGGGGCCGAGTCCGGAGCAATTAGCCAAGGAAAAAGCCGAAAAAATGAAACATTACAGCGAAATCATGCAGTGGCGCACGGAGCGTATTGACCGTTTGACCAAGCCCGACGGATGGCTGTCACTGGTCGGGATGCATTGGTTGCCGAAATCGGGCGTAACCCGGGTCGGTTCGGGTGAAGCCAATGGAACGCGGCTTACGGTCGGTCCGGACAAACTCGGCCTGATCACCATCGATGAAGGGAAACAGGTCTGGTTGCAGCCAGAAAACGGCGTCTCGCTAAGCATTGATGGTCAGCCGGCCGCAGGCCGCACCAAGCTGGTTCCGGATACCCAGGGTACGGCTACCGTGGTTGGATTCAACGACGGCAAGGCCAGTTTCATCGTCATCGAGCGGGGCGGCAAACTCGCACTGCGCGTGCGCGATTCCGAGGCCGCAACCCGGACCAGGTTCACCGGAATCGATTATTTTCCTGTGGACAAGGAATTTCGTTACACCGCCACATTCACTCCGCATGATGCCGGTCGCACCATCGACATCGTCAATATTCTTGGCATGGTCGAGCCGATGATGAATCCAGGCACGGTGACGTTCAGTGCCGGCGAACAGAAGTTCACTCTGGAGGCCATCGATGAGGGTGATCACCGCCTGTTCCTGGTCTTTGCGGACCGTACATCGGGCAAGGAAAGTTATGCCGCCGCCCGCTTCCTGTATGCCGAGTATCCGGGGCCCGATGGCAAAACGGTGGTTGACTTCAACAAGGCCTACAATCCCCCCTGTGCCTTTACGGCATTCTCGACGTGTCCGATGCCGCCACCGGAGAATCGGATGGATATAGCAGTTGTCGCGGGTGAGAAAAAGCCACGAAAAATCACTCCATGAAAAAAATAACGCCTTGGCTCGCGCTGGCGTGTTTGGTTGCCGGTTGCGCATCGGGAACAGCGAGCACGCCAGCGATCTGGAGGGTCAGCGATGCCGATAACAGTGTTTATCTCCTCGGATCCTTCCATGCCTTGAAGGCCGAAGATTATCCGCTATCAAAAAGCGTGATGACTGCCTATGCCGATGCTGAGCGAATGGCCTTTGAGGTGGCGCCGCATGAACTGCAATCTCCCGACCTGGCGACACGAATGCAGCAAGCCGCGCTGTTGCCGGCCGGACAGAATCTACAGGCGCTTCTGCCCGAAGCATCATGGCGCCGGCTGTCGGTCTGGAGCCGAGCCAACCCGTCATTTCCCATCGCCAGCCTAAACCGGCTTGAGCCTTGGTTTGTGGCGATACTTGTGGTCAATACCCAGGCAAAGGCACAAGGCTTCGAGCCCGAACTCGGTGTAGACCGGCACTTCATGGCGGCGGCACAACCAGCAGCCAAACCGGCCATTGGACTGGAAAATGCCAGCCAGCAAATCGACCTGTTCGATGGCATGCCGGGTCAGGCGCAGCAGCAGTTGTTGCAGGAGGCCCTGGATGCCAATGCAGCGGACAATGCACGCGATCTGGAAAAGCTCCGTCGTTTGTGGAAATCCGGCGATGTCAACGGCCTGCAACGCGAAACCGTCGCACGTATGCGTCGCGAGTATCCCGATCTTTACCAAAGCATAAACGTGGACCGTAACCATGCGTGGTTGCCGCAGGTTCAAGCAATGCTTGATGATGAAGGTTGTGGTCGGCGCGCTGCATCTGCTGGGTGACGACGGCCTCGTCCAGCTTTTACGGAAAAAGGGCTATCGTGTCGAACGCCTGAGGTAAGTCAGCGCGCAACAATGTCGATACAATCGACCGGACACGGAGGAATGCACAGATTGCAACCGGTGCACCAGTCGGCGAGCACGGTATGCATGCGTTTCGAGGCTCCGATGATGGCATCGACCGGGCAGGCCTGGATGCACTTGGTGCAGCCGATGCATTCGGCCTCGCGGATGATCACCACGCTGTCCGGTAAAGACGCGCCATGCTCCGGATTCAGGGGTTTGGCCTCCACCCCGAGCAGCAAAGCCAAGGCGCGGATGCCGGCGTCGCCGCCGGGAGGGCACTGATTGATGTCGGCGCGACCCTCGGCAATGGCTTCGGCATACGGTCTACAGCCGGCATAATCGCATTGCCCGCACTGGGTCTGCGGAAGCAGGTTATTGATGTCGTCGGCCGTCGGCCTGTTTGCCATGCTTATTTGACCGGATGTCCGGGTTGCGCGCCAGTGTCGGCATCGAGCAGGTACAGTCCATCATCACCACCGGCCGAGAGGATCATGCCTTCGGATACACCGAAGCGCATTTTGCGCGGTGCCAGATTGGCAATGAATACGACTTTGCGGCCGACTAATTTTTCCGGTTCGGCGTAGCTACCCCGAATTCCGGAAAAAATCTGACGTTGCCCGAGATCGCCTGCGTCTAACAGAAAGCGCAGCAGTTTGTCGGAACCGTCCACGAAACCACATTCCAGTACTTTACCGATGCGTAGGTCGAGTTTGGCGAAATCGTCGATACCGATGATGCCAGGTGCGCTTTCAGCGGCGGTTGCCTTTTTCGGTTCGGCGGCTTTAGCCGGTTTTGCATCGCCAGCAGGCGCTGCGGCAGTGGTGTCTTTGGAGGCGTCGATCATGGTTTGGATGTTCTTCGGGTCGATGCGGGTGAACAAGGGACTGTAGGCGGCAATGCGATGGCTGAGCAGCGGGGCCCTGAAGTCGGCCCAGGTGCTTATCGGGGCATTGAGAAAGGATTCCGCCTGTGCGGCAACCTGCGGCAGAATCGGTTTGAGTGCCACAGCCAGCACACGGAACAGATTCAGTGCCTGCGTACAGACGCCATGCAATGCCGCGCTCTGATCCGGATCCTTGGCAAGCACCCATGGTTTCTGCTCGTCAATGTAGCGGTTGGCGATATCGGCCAAAGCCATGGTCTGGCGCAGGGCTTGCGCGGTTTCGCCGGCGAGATAACTTTGTTGTATGGCCGTGAATTCGTTTTCGAACTGCGCATAGGTGGCGGCGTCCGGAAGGCTGTCCGCCAGCATGCCGTCAAAACGGGTGTTGATGAAACCGGCGCAGCGGCTGGCGATATTGACGAACTTACCGACGATGTCGGCATTGACCTTGGCCACGAAATCATCGAGGTTGAGATCGAGATCGGCCACGCCGGATCCGGATTTTCCGGCGAAGTAATAGCGCAGCGCTTCCGGCTGCAGTCCGGCTTCAAGATAGCTGCGTGCCATGACGAAAGTGCCGCGTGATTTCGACATCTTTGCGCCGTTGACGGTCAGGTAGCCGTTCACGTGCAATTTGGTCGGTGCGCGGAAGCCGGCGCCATGCAGCACCGCCGGCCAGAACAGGCCGTGGAAATTGACGATGTCTTTGCCGAGGAAGTGGTGAAGCTCGGTTTGGTTTTCCGCGTTGCGCGTTGCGTCCAGAAAGGCATCGAAGTCGAGGCCTTCACGCTCGCATAAGGCCTGAAAGCTCGACAGATAACCGATAGGCGCATCCAGCCAGACATAGAAGTATTTGCCGGGTGCATCGGGAATCGGAAAGCCGAAGTAGGGCGCATCCCGCGAAATGTCCCAGTCACGCAGTCCGCCGTCGGCATCCAGCCACTCGCGCAATTTGGTTTTGATTCCCTCGTGTGCAACGTCGCCCTGCAGCCAGTCGTTCAGGAACTGCGTGTAATCACCGAGTTTGAAGAAGTAGTGTTCGGATTCCTTCAAAACCGGCTTGGCGCCCGAGACCACCGAAACCGGATCGATCAACTCGGTCGGGGCGTAGGTGGCGCCGCAGTTCTCGCAGTTGTCGCCGTACTGGTCGGCCGTTTTGCAGTTCGGGCAGCTGCCCTTGATGTAGCGGTCCGGCAGGAACATCTGTTTTTCCGGATCGAACATCTGGTTGATGGTACGCACTGCGATACTGTCGCGCGCCTTCAGTGCGGCATACACGCGTTCGGTAAAGGCCCGGTTGTGTGGCGCGTTGGTCGAGTCGTAGTGGTCGAAAGCGACACTGAAGGCCTTGAAGTCGGCCTCATGGCCGGCCTGGATGCCGGCGATGAATTGCTCCGGGCTCAGTCCGGCCTTTTCCGCGGCCAGCATGATCGGGGTGCCGTGGGTGTCGTCTGCGCAGACGAAATGGGCGGTGCCGCCGGCCAAGCGACGGGCGCGGACCCAGATATCGGCCTGGATGTAGCCGACCAGATGCCCCAGATGCAGGGGGCCATTGGCATAGGGAAGGGCGGTGGTAACGAGCGCGGGCGTGATAGACATAATTGAATTATAAGGCTTTGGCGTATCGCTGTGGCTTTCCAGTACAATATCGTTTTGCCCCGAAGCACCCCTGCATGTCCCTCACAGAAGCCGCCATCCGCGCCGAATTGGCCCATATTTCCGATCCCGACACCGGCCTGGACCTGATTGCGGGCAACCATGTGCAGGCCATCGGTGTGGATGGCAACAACGCAGCCATCGCCCTGCAGTGGCGTTACCCGGCGCGTTCCGCGCACCCGGCCATGATTGCCGCCATAGAAACCCGTTTGAAAACCACGCTCGGCGCCACCGCCGTAGCGGTCAGCATCGACACCCGCATTCCGGCACATAAGGTCCAAAACGATCTGTCGCCACTGCCGGGTGTGAAGAACATCATCGCTGTGGCTTCGGGCAAGGGTGGCGTCGGCAAGTCCACCACTGCCGTCAATCTGGCTCTGGCACTGGTCGCCGAAGGTGCGACCGTCGGCATTCTGGACGCCGATATCCACGGCCCCTCGATTCCGATGATGCTCGGTATCACCGGTAAACCCGACAGTCTCGACGGCAAAACCGTCGAACCGAAAATCGCGCATGGCCTGCAGGCGATGTCGATCGGCCTGTTTCTGGGTGAAGACACCCCGACCATTTGGCGCGGTCCGATGACCACCCAGTACCTGCAACAGCTGCTCACCACCACCCGCTGGCAGAATCTGGACTATTTGATCATCGATCTGCCACCGGGCACCGGCGATATCCAGCTGACTTTGGCGCAGCGTGTGCCGGTTTCGGCGGCAATCATTGTCACCACGCCCCAAGATATCGCTTTAATAGATGCCAAGAAAGCATTGAAAATGTTCGAAAAAGTAGAGGTTCCCGTCCTCGGAATCATCGAAAACATGGCGACTCATATCTGCAGCAACTGCGGTCATGCCGAGGCCATTTTCGGCGAGGGCGGCGGGGCACGAATGGCCGAACAATACGGTGTGGAACTGCTCGGGCAGCTGCCTTTGGCGCGCCACATCCGTGAACAAATGGATTCCGGCCGGCCGACAGTCGCCGCCGATCCGGATTCACCGGCCGCCGCGGCTTACCGTGGTATCGCCCGTAAGGCCGCCGCTAGGCTGTCGCAGCAGGCCCGCAACAAAAACATTGGCATTCCCAACATCGTCATCCAAAATACCTGAACCCTTTCCGAGACCCGATATGAGCATCAAATCCGACCGCTGGATCCGCCGCATGGCCGAACAACAGGGCATGATCGAACCTTTCGAACCCGGCCAGGTCAAAACCGCCGCCGATGGTCATCGCATCGTGTCCTACGGTACTTCCAGTTACGGTTACGACGTACGCTGCGCTCGCGAGTTCAAGATCTTCACCAACATCAACTCGACCATCGTCGATCCGAAAGCCTTCGATCCGACCAGCTTCGTCGATATCGAAGCCGATGTCTGCATCATTCCGCCGAATTCCTTCGCGCTGGCGCGCACGGTCGAATTCTTCCGCATCCCGCGCGACACACTGGTGGTCTGCCTGGGCAAGAGCACCTATGCGCGCTGCGGCATCATCGTGAATGTGACCCCGCTGGAGCCGGAGTGGGAAGGCCATGTCACCCTCGAATTCAGCAACACCACACCGCTACCGGCCAAGATCTATGCGGGCGAAGGCGTGGCGCAGATGCTGTTCTTCCAGTCCGACGAAGTCTGCGAAACCTCCTATAAGGACCGCGGCGGAAAATATCAGGGTCAGCGAGGCGTCACTTTATTCATCCTTGAAAGAGCGCCTACGGGCGCTTTTTTTTTGCTTAATAACCGGAATTCAGAGCGGACCGGCAGTTGGTTGTAAGAAATCACCGAACAGACCGACTAACCCCTGTGGCCGGACAGTCTGGCTGCGGAAATCCAACCTGACGGAGATTGCTATGAACAAGAATGTATTGACTGCACTGGCCCTGACCTCCACTGTTGCTTTCGGCGCTATGGCGCTGGCCGACAACCCGTTCTCCGCCAAATCCCTGAAAAGCGGATACCAGCTGGCGCAACAGGCCGAGCCTGCCAAGAAAACCGACGGCAAATGCGGTGAAGGCAAGTGTGGTGCCGATAAGAAAGCCGCCGAAGCCAAGAAAGCCGACGGTAAATGTGGCGAAGGCAAGTGTGGCGCTGATAAGAAG
>JBEAYK010000119.1:0-5438 GCA_041159305.1 Pseudomonadota bacterium | reverse complement strand
CGCGACCTGCGCATGACCAAGCAGCAGGTCAAGGACGAGTGGAAGGAGAGCGAGGGCGACCCGAAGATCAAGCAGCGGCGCATGCAGATCGCCCGCCAGATCGGCGTGCATCCGAAAGCCCTGTTGGATTTTAATAACCAACCGGAATCGGTCAAAGCCCAGATCCGTCCGCTGATGGCCGGCTATGCCGATCCTGTGTCGTTCTATGTCGAGCGCCTGGCCGAAGGCATTGCCACGCTCTCGGCCGCCTTCGCACCGGAAACGGTGATTGTGCGCCTGTCCGATTTCAAATCCAACGAATACGCCAATCTCATCGGCGGCGAGCAGTACGAGCCGCATGAAGAAAATCCGATGATCGGCTTCCGCGGCGCCTCGCGTTACATCGACCCGAGTTTCAGTGACTGTTTCGCTCTGGAATGCCGCGCGGTCAAGAAAGTCCGTGAGGAGATGGGCCTTACCAATTGCTGGGTCATGATTCCGTTCGTTCGCACCCTCGAGGAAGGCCGGAAGGTCATCGAAATCCTCGAGGCCAATGGGCTGAAGCGCGGCGTAAATGGCTTGAAAGTCATCATGATGTGCGAGGTGCCGTCCAATGCCCTGCTGGCCGACGAATTCCTCGATATTTTCGACGGCTTCTCGATCGGATCCAATGACCTGACCCAGTTGACCCTAGGCCTGGACCGCGACTCCGGCATCGTGGCGCACCTGTTCGACGAGCGCAATCCGGCGGTCAAGAAGCTGTTGTCCCTGGCCATCGAAGCGGCGCGGCGCAAGGGCAAGTACATCGGCATCTGCGGCCAAGGCCCCTCGGATCACCCGGATCTGGCCGATTGGCTTCTGCAACAGGGCATCGAGTCGGTCTCGCTGAATCCGGATACCGTCATCGACACCTGGCTGCGCTTAGCAAAACTGAAAGCCGGCGGCTGACCAGCCCGCAAGCCGAGATCAGGGCGTCGCGCTTCCCGCACCGCCCAGCTTCCCCATGAACTGCCGGTAGTACTTCAGCTCCGCCACCGACTCTTCGATATCGGCCAGTGCGGTATGTGCACCGCTTTTGGTAAAGCCCTCCAACAAGGGGGCATTCCAGCGCCGGCAGAGTTCTTTGACAGTCGAAACATCGATATTCCGGTAGTGGAAATAGGCCTCCAGACGCGGCATCAGCCGAGCCAGAAATCGGCGGTCCTGACAGATGGTATTGCCGCACATCGGGGAGGTTTTGGCGTCCACCCAATTGGCGAGGAAGGCCAGCATGTGGGCTTCGGCCTGAGCGGTATCGTATGGGCTCTCAAGTACGCGTTGCCACAGGCCCGATTTGCCATGGGTGTTGCGGTTCCAGTCGTCCATGGCCTCCAGCGTTGCCAGCGAGTGACGGATGGCGAACTCCGGACTACGGGCCAGAATATTCAGCTCGGCATCGGTGATGACCACTGCGATTTCCAGAAGCACATGTTGCTCAGGAATAAGCCCGGTCATTTCACAATCGATCCAGATCAGGCGGAGTTTGCGGTCGTCAGTCATCTGTGTTTCCTTGGGTATGTTTATACTGTAACAAATCCTGATGGACACCAACCATGACCCCCGGTATCGGCAGTCACTATTCCATTCTCACCGCCATGCTGGCGCCGGCTTTGTTGATGGCGGCCACCGGTTCCCTGCTACTCTCGGCCAATAACCGCCTGGCCCGGGTGGTCGACCGTCTGCGCATTCTGCTCAGGAAATGGAATGAGAATGCGCGCAACCAGCCCTCGCTAGAAAGCCAGATTCTGCGACATCGCAAACGTAGCAACTTTCTACTGCGCGCCTGCCTATTTCTTTACTGCGCGCTCGGGTGCTTCATCGTGACCAGTCTGGCGCTTGCCGTGGATGCCTTCAGCGGAAACCGTCTATCATTGTTGCCCACGGGGTTCGGACTGGCCGGCATGCTGTTCCTGTTCGGCGCCGCCTTCTACCTGGGCCGTGAGGTCTGGGCCTCAGTGAAAAGCTTCGAAGCCGAAATCGAAGAAGAAATGCGCTAGGCCGAACGGCGTTTGGCCTTGAAGTAACCGCTCAGGCGGCTACCGGCCTCCTCGGACAGCAAACCACCCTGAACCTCGATGCGGTGGTTATGACGCGGGTCGGCAATCAGGTCGAACACCGAGCCGCAGGCCCCGGTTTTCGGGTCGGCTGCGGCATACACCACGCGCTTGACCCGGGCATGCACCAACGCCATGGCGCACATGGCGCAGGGCTCGAGGGTGACGTATAAAGTGGTGCCCAGAAGGCGGTAATTGCCCAGTGCCTTGCCTGCGGCACGCAACGCCTCGATTTCGGCGTGGGCACAGGGATCGGAATGGGAAATCGTCCGGTTATGACCGACCGCCAGCAGATCGCCCGCCTCGCTGACCAGAACCGCGCCCACCGGAACCTCATCAAGCGCCTCGGCAGACTCGGCCTGGGTCAAGGCTTGCCTCATCCATGACAAATCATCGGCGCTGAATTCAGTCATTATTCCCATTCAATGGTCGCGGGCGGCTTGCCGGAAATATCATAAACTACACGAGATATGCCTTTTAACTCATTGATAATACGGTTAGAAATCGTGCCCAAGAGCTCGTATGGCAAATGCGCCCAATGCGCGGTCATGAAGTCCACGGTTTCCACCGCACGAAGCGCAATCACCCACTCGTAAGCACGGGCATCGCCCACTACCCCCACCGATTTGACCGGCAGGAACACGGCAAAGGCCTGCGAGGTCTTGTCGTACCAGCCGGATTTGCGCAGCTCGTCGATAAAAATGGCGTCGGCCTTGGCCAACAGTTCGGCGAATTCGGGTTTGACCTCGCCAAGGATGCGCACACCGAGACCCGGGCCCGGGAACGGATGGCGATAGACCATATGCGGTGGCAGGCCGAGTTCGACGCCGATGCGGCGCACTTCGTCCTTGAACAGTTCGCGCAACGGCTCGACCAGACCAAGCTTCATGTGCTCAGGCAAACCGCCGACATTGTGGTGCGACTTGATGACATGCGCCTTGCCGGTTTTGCTGCCGGCCGACTCGATGACATCCGGATAAATGGTACCCTGCGCCAGCCATTTCACGTTGCTGAGCCTTGCCGATTCTTCTTCGAAAATCTCCACGAATAGTCGGCCGATGATCTTACGCTTGGCCTCGGGCTCGTCGACACCTTTGAGGGCTGAGAAATAGCGCTCTGCGGCGTTGACCCGGATGACTTTGACACCCATATGTTCGGCGAACATGGCCATGACCTGGTCGCCCTCCTGCCAGCGCAGCAGGCCGGTGTCCACGAAAACGCAGGTGAGCTTGTCACCGATGGCTTTGTGCAATAAGGCAGCGACCACCGAGGAATCAACACCTCCGGACAGACCGAGCAGTACTTCATCCGTTCCGACTTGGGCGCGGACACGGGCAATCTGGTCATCGATGATGTTGGCGGCGGTCCACAGCGCACGGCAGCCGCAGACGTCCTTCACAAAGCGGGCCAGCAGAGCCTCGCCGGATTGGGTATGGGTGACTTCCGGATGAAACTGCACGCCGTAGTAGCGCCGAGATTCATCGGCCATGGCCACATTCGGTACGGTATCGGTGGAGGCGGTAACGGTGAAACCTTCCGGAATCCGGGTCACGCGGTCGCCATGACTCATCCACACGTTCAGGCGCGGGGGCTGACCGGTGGCGTCATTTAGACCTTCCAACAGGGCGCAGGCGCGATCGATATTGACCACGGCGGCCCCGAATTCGCGGTGATGGCCGGACTCAACCAGACCGCCGAACTGCATCGCCATGGTCTGCATGCCATAACAGATGCCGAGAACCGGCACCTTGCAATCGAAAACTTCCTGCGGGGCACGCGGGGAATCAATTTCGGTGGTGGATTCCGGGCCTCCGGACAGGATGATGCCTTTGGGATTGTAGGCAGCAATATCTTCCGGATTGTGGTCCCAGGCCCAGATTTCGCAATAGACCCCAGCTTCGCGGATACGGCGGGCAATCAGCTGCGTATACTGCGCGCCGAAATCGAGGATGAGGATCTTGTCACTGTGGATATCTGTCATTTCAGCCTGCGCGGTAATTCGGCGGTTCTTTGGTGATTTGCACATCATGCACGTGGGCTTCGCGGGTACCGGCGTTGGTTACGCGCACGAATTTTGGCTTGGTGCGCATCTCTTCAATGGTGGCGCAGCCGACATAGCCCATGGAAGCACGGATGCCGCCGGCCAGTTGATGCACGATTGAGCCGAGATGACCACGGTACGGAACACGGCCTTCGATGCCTTCCGGCACCAGCTTGTCAGCATCGGATGTTGGAACAACTCGACTTCGCCGGGTGCTTCTTCGGTGCCGGCGAACAGGCCACCGATCATGATGCTGGAGGCGCCGGCGGCCAGCGCCTTGGCGATATCGCCGGAATAACGGATGCCGCCATCGGCAATCAGCGGAATGCGGCCTTTGAGCACTTCAGCCACCATCGACACTGCAGTGATCTGCGGTACGCCGACACCGGCTACGATGCGCGTGGTGCAGATGGATCCCGGGCCGACGCCTACTTTCACGGCATCCGCTCCGTGATCCATCAGGGCCAGAGCTGCATCGGCAGTGACGATATTGCCGCCGATCACATCGACATTAGGGAAATTTTTCTTGACCCAGGCCACGCGTTCAAGCACACCCTGTGAATGGCCGTGCGCGGTATCAACCACGATCACATCAACGCCTGCATGCACCAGCGCCTCGACGCGGGCTTCGGTATCGCCACCGACGCCGACCGCGGCACCAACCAGCAGCTGCTCACTGGCATCCTTGGCGGCGTTTGGATTATCACGCGCCTTCTGGATATCCTTCACGGTTTATGCATCAGGGCAAGCACTTCGTCATCGCTTGCGCCTTCCGATACGGTAACCAGACGCTCTTTCTTTGTCATGATGTTGCGGACCGGATCATCGAGTTTCTTCTCGAAGCGCATATCGCGGCTGGTGACGATGCCGACCAATTGGCCGCCGTCGACAACCGGCACACCGGATATGTTGCGTGCACGAGTCAGCTTCAGTACTTCACCGATGGTGGTGTCCGGACCGACGGTAAACGGTTCGCGAATGACACCGGCCTCGAAATTCTTGACCATCGCCACATGCGCGGCTTGCTCGCTGGCACTCATGTTTTTATGCAGGATGCCGATGCCGCCCAGCTGAGCCATGGCGATGGCCAGGCGGGCTTCAGTCACGGTATCCATCGCTGCGGAGACAATCGGCAGGTTGATGCGGATATTTCGGGTCAGTTGTGTGGCCAGGCGGACGTCTTTCGGCAGAACCGAAGAGTGTGCGGGCACTAGGGATACGTCATCGAACGTAAGGGCTTCAGCGAGAATGCGCAGCATGGACAGCTCCGAGCTTGTGAAGCAATCCATTATACCCTAATGCAGCGGGTGCCGTCAGCTTAAACG
>JBEAYK010000118.1:0-4466 GCA_041159305.1 Pseudomonadota bacterium | reverse complement strand
TGGCCGCGAACTGGGCCTGCATGTCGGTCGGAAAGGCCGGATACGGCGCGGTGGTGATGTTAACCGCTTTCGGACGGCGGCCACCCATGTCGAGCGTGATGCTGTCGGCGGTGGTGCTGATGTCGGCACCGGCTTCGACCAGCTTCTGCAACACCGAATCCATGTAGTCGGCGCGGGCGCGCCGACACACCACACGGCCGCCGGTCATTGCCGCCGCCACCAGGAAGGTGCCGGTTTCGATGCGGTCGGCTTGTACCTGATAGTTGCCGCCGTGCAGGCGTTCAACGCCTTCAATGGTCAGGGTGCTGGTGCCGATGCCGTCAATCTTGGCGCCCAAAGCCTGCAGGCACAGCGCGAGATCGATGATTTCCGGTTCCTGCGCGCAGTTTTCCAGAACGGTGGTGCCCTGCGCCAGTACGGCCGCACTCAATACGTTTTCGGTGGCGCCGACGCTGACCATATCGAACACGAAACGGCCGCCTTTGAGCCGGTCGCATTTGGCTTTCACGAATCCATTTTCAACCGTGACTTCGGCACCGAGTGCCTGCATGCCGCGGATGTGCAGATCGACCGGGCGCGAACCGATGGCGCAGCCACCAGGCAGCGAGACTTCGGCATGGCCGAACTTCGCCAACAAGGGGCCAAGTACCAGAATCGAGGCCCGCATGGTCTTGACCAGCTCGTAGGGTGCCACGGTCTGGTTGACGGATCGCGGATCGATGTGAAGGGTCTGATTATCATCGACCGTGATCTTGGCACCGAGCGCGCCGAGCAGGCTGATGGTGGTGGTGACATCGTGCAGGTGCGGCACGTTGGACAGGGTCACCGGCTCATCGGCCAGGATGGTGGCGCACAGGATGGGCAGCACGGCGTTCTTGGCGCCGGAAATCTGCACTTCGCCATTGAGGACGTCGCCGCCGTTGATGATGATCTTCGCCATGGAACGTCCTTATGCGCGACCGGCTTCGGCCGGAGTCAGGGTTTTGAGAGCAAGCGCGTGGATTTCACCGCCCATTTTGTCGCCGAGGGTGGCGTACACCATACGGTGACGGGCCAGCGGCAGTTTACCGGCGAAGGCCTCATGCACGATCAGGGCTTCGAAATGCACGCCGTCATCGCCGAACACCTCGACCTGGGCACCGGGCAGACCGGCTTGAATCATCTGGGCTATGGTCTCGGGTGACATCCGCACACGCTCGCATCATAAGTCGTACAATAAGGCGACATGATACCGCTAAAGACGGCCGATGACCCTTCACAGCGCTGAAAAATTTTCGAGCGATGACGCCTGGATCACTGCCGGGCGCCGGGTGCTGTCGGTCGAAACCCGTGCCCTGCAGCATCTGGAAAGCCGGCTCGACGCCAGCTTTGCCGAAGCCTGCCGGCACCTGTTGGCCTGTACCGGCCGTGTGGTCTGTACCGGCATGGGTAAATCCGGGCACGTCGCCAACAAAATCGCCGCCACCCTCGCCTCCACCGGCACCCCGGCGTTTTACGTGCATCCGGGCGAAGCCAGTCACGGCGACCTGGGCATGATTACCGATGCCGACGTGGTACTGGCGCTGTCCTACTCCGGCGAGTCCGATGAAATCAACATGATCATGCCGGTGCTCAAGCGCCAGGGCAACGTCGTCATCAGCATGACCGGCAAGCCGCAATCGCGTCTGGCCGGATTCTCCGATGTGCACTTGGATGTGGCCGTGCCCGAAGAAGCCTGTCCGCACGGCTTGGCCCCGACCTCCAGCACCACGGTCAGTCTGGCCCTCGGCGATGCTCTGGCGGTCGCCCTGCTGGAAGCGCGTGGCTTCAGTTCCGATGATTTCGCCCGCTCGCATCCGGCCGGCAGTCTCGGCCGCCGCCTGCTGGTGCGCATCGACGACCTCATGCATCAGGGCGCCGATCTGCCAGCGGTCGGTCCCGATGCCAGCGTCACCGAGGCGCTGCTGGAAATCAGCCAGAAGCGTCTGGGCATGACTGCCGTACTCGATACCAACCGTCGCCTGCTCGGCGTGTTCACCGATGGCGATTTGCGGCGGGCACTGGGCAATGGTCCGGTCGATTTCAACAGCACGCCGGTTTCGGCCTTGATGGCCAAACACCCGAAGACGGTTCCGGCCGGCCATCTGGCTGTTGAGGCCGCCCATTTGCTCGAGCAGCACCGCATTAACGGCCTGTTGGTCGTCGACGCGGATGGCCGCTGCGTCGGCGCGCTCAATATCCATGATTTGCTACAGGCACGGGTGGTCTGATGGCCAGTGCCGATGCCCGCGCCAAGAACATCCGCCTGGTCTGCTTCGATGTCGATGGCACCCTGACCGATGGCCGCCTGAGTTTCGATGAGAACGGCGGTGAAACCAAATCCTTTCATGTCCATGACGGCCAAGGCCTGCGCCTGCTCGAAGATTGCGGCATCCGTGTTGCGCTGATCACCGCACGCCACAGCCGCATCGTGCAAGCCCGCGGACGCGATCTGCGCTTGCAGCATGTGTTCGATGGCGTCACCGACAAACTGGCCGTCGTCCGGCAGCTCTGCGCCTCCGAGGGCATCACGCTGGAAGAAGTCGCCTACATGGGCGATGACTATCCCGATCTGGCCTGTCTGCAGGCGGTCGGCCTGTCGGCCTGCCCGGCCGATGCCTTGACGGTGATCCAGGCCAATGCCCTGTGGACCAGCCGGTTCAACGGCGGTCATGGTGCGGCGCGCGAATTCTGCGATTTCATCCTGTCCATCCAGGGCAAGGATGAAGAGCTGTTGCGCCGGTTTGGTGCCCCGTGAATTACCGTAAGGCCACCTTGGCCATGAGTGTCGTGGTTGCCGTTCTGGCCATGGTGGTCTGGGACATGCGCGGAGAACGCGATCAGCAGGCAGAAAAGACCGCACGTTCGGACTACCGACTGCAGGATTTCAGCATGCATGCCTTCAATGAAGACGGCAAGACGGCATTCTCCCTGAAATCACCCTTGCTGGAGCGCGATCTGGACGGGAAATCGCTCACCATCCAAAAGCCGGTGTTCGTGTTTCCGGGCGAGGAAACGGGCCAGAACTGGGATGCCGTCGCTGACAGCGCCTGGGTTTCCGACCGCGCCCGCGAAATCCGCCTGCAGCAGAACGTGTTGATCTCCGGCCCGGTGTCGCCGAAGGGCCTGAAAACCGAATTCAGTGCCGCCGAGCTGAGCATTTTCCCCAAGGAAAACCGAATGCAAAGCACCGGACGGGTGACCGTCAACCACGGCCGATCTATACTCAGCGGAGTCGGTCTTGAAGCTGACATGAAGCAGCGCCGCGTCCAACTACTCTCGAAGGTCACCGCCCGTTATGCGCCCGAATAATCTGTTTCCCGTGCTGCTGTTTGCCGCCCTGTTCGCCGGCCAGTCCGATGCCAAGAGCAGCGATCGCAAACAACCGATGGACATCAGCGCCGACAATACCGATGCCCTGCTGACCGACACCAGTGAATCCAGCATCAGCGGCAACGTGCTGATTACCCAGGGCAGCCTGAAAATCGAAGCCGACAAAGCCGTGATTTCACGAGTCAAGGGCGATGTGGTCAAAGTCACCCTCAGCGGTGCGCCCACGCGCATGCAGCAGGCCAACGACAATGGCGATGTGATGAAAGCCTCGGCCAAACAGATCGTGTATCTGATCAGCAGCGAGCAGATCCAGCTCAATGGTGGCGTCATCATCGATCAGGCCCGCGGCAGCATGCGCGGCGAGTCGATCCGTTACGACCTCAAGACCGGACGCCTGACCGGCGGCGGCAACGGCGGTCGCGTGCAGATGCGTCTCAATCCGGCGAGCGGAGCCGGTAACTGATGCTCAGCGCACGCGGCCTAAAAAAATCCTATAAACAGCGGGCGGTCGTGCATGATTTCGGGCTCGATCTGAATCCGGGCGAAGTGGTCGGCCTGCTTGGCCCGAACGGCGCCGGCAAAACCACCTGCTTTTACATGATTGTCGGGCTGGTGGCCGCCGATGCCGGACGCATCGAGCTTGACGGCCGCAACATCACAGGCTTGGCCATGCACGAACGTGCCCGCCTGGGCCTCGGGTATCTGCCGCAGGAAGCTTCGGTATTCCGCAAAATGTCGGTGTCGGAAAACATCCTGTCGGTACTCGAACTGCGCGCCGATCTCGACGCCGATGGCCGTGATACGGCGCTGCATTCCCTGCTTGATGAACTGCAGATTGCCCATGTCGCCACCCAGATGGGCGCCAGCCTTTCCGGCGGCGAACGCCGTCGTGTCGAAATCGCCCGCGCCCTGGCCGCCAATCCGCGCATGATCCTGCTCGACGAACCCTTCGCCGGCGTCGATCCGATTTCCGTGCTCGACATCCAGACCATCATCCGCCAACTCAAACAGCGGGGCATCGGCGTGCTGATCACCGACCACAACGTCCGCGAAACCCTCGGTATCTGCGACCGCGCCTACATTCTGTTCGAAGGCACGGCCCTGGCCGAAGGCGA
>JBEAYK010000117.1:0-4475 GCA_041159305.1 Pseudomonadota bacterium | reverse complement strand
GACTGTTGGGGCATCAATGGTCTGTACGGCCGCCTTGGATATGAAGGGCGGATCGACCAGAGCCGTCATTTCCTTGACCTGCCGGCCTCCGTTGCGCCAGCTGGCATCAATCAGGATGTTCAGAACCGGTTCGTGAAAGGGGCGAGCTGTGCTCAACTGCACGAATGGACGACCCGAATCATCGATTTGAAGGCGGACCTGGAGATCAGCGTAAAGATTGCGGTCTATGCCAAGCCTGCGGAATGCATCTTCAGAGGCCAATTGCACCGTGAGCGACTGCAAGTCCGCGTCATCGGCATCATAAACCGGTATGCGTGCAGACAGCGGCTGACCGAGTCCGGACTGCATCTGCACCTGGCCAAGTGTGACTGCATACGCCGGCAGACAAGATAGCCAACCGAATACCAGAAGTACGATCAGCCTGTATGTACTTCGGGTCATGTTTTTCCCCAGACGACGATCACCGTTTATTCGCCAAAAGCTCGGCAATCTGTACCGCATTGAGTGCCGCGCCTTTACGGATATTGTCGGAAACCACCCACATATTCAAGCCATTCTCACAGGAAATATCCTCGCGGATACGACCGACATAGACGGCATCGGTACCGGAGGCATGGGTCACTGGGGTCGGATAGCCGCCGGGAGTACGGTCGTCGACTACCGTCACGCCTGGTGATTTTTCAAGCAGCATGCGAGCTTCAGCCGCAGTTATTTTTTTTCTTGTTTCGACATGTACCGCCTCCGAGTGTCCGTAGAATACCGGAACACGGACCGCAGTCGGATTGACCTGGATGCTTTCATCCCCCAGTATCTTCCGGGTCTCCCACACCAATTTCATTTCTTCCTTGGTATAGCCGTTATCGAGGAAATCATCGATGTGCGGAATCAGATTGAATGCGATTTGCACCGGAAACCGCTTCGGATCGGGATCTTTGAAACTGAGGATGTTGGCGGTCTGCCGGCCGAGCTCTTCCAGTGCGGAACGGCCGGCGCCGGAAACGGATTGGTAGGTGGCGACATTGATCCGGCTGATGCCGGCCGCGCGGTGAATTGGCGCGAGCGCCACCAGCATCTGCATGGTGGAGCAGTTCGGATTGGCAACGATACCGCGCGGGATGCTGTCCAATGCCTCGGGATTGACTTCGGAAACTACCAAAGGCACATCCGCATCCATCCGGAACGCGGAGCTGTTGTCGATGACGATGGCACCGGCTGCCGCGAACTTGGGGGCGTATTCTTTTGAAATCGAGCCGCCGGCAGAGAACAGTGCGAAATCAACCCCGGTTGGATCGAACCCGGCCAGATCCTGTACCGTAATTTTCCGACCGTCATACTCAATCTGCTCGCCGGCAGAACGTTCAGAAGCAAGCACATGCAGGGTTGCAACCGGGAACCGGCGCTCCTGCAGGATAGAAAGCATGGTCTGACCAACAGCGCCGGTGGCGCCAACAACTGCTACAGTAAATGTTTTCATCATTCGTGCATTCTACGGGGTATCGGGAGTCAAAGGGGGCGACCCGGAACCAGTGGCGTCTGGGCGGGAACATCCCCGCATTGGGCGCGGTGTCGCAACGCCAGATCTATCAGGCTTAGCGCCAACATGGCTTCACAGATCGGTGGTGCGCGTAAACCTACACAGGGGTCATGACGGCCGGTGGTAACGACTTCGACTGAATTGCCTTCGGAATCGAGACTGTTGCCGGGCAGACGAAGACTGGATGTCGGTTTGAAGGCGACCTGACAGGTGATGTCCTGCCCGGTGCTGATACCACCGAGAATGCCGCCCGCCTGATTACTGAGGAAGCCCTCGGCACTCATCAAGTCGCGATGCATGCTGCCGGGCTGGCTGACCGAGGCGAATCCAGCGCCGATTTCAACACCTTTGACCGCATTGATTGACATCATGGCGGATGCGATTTCGGCATCGAGCTTGCCATATATGGGTTGCCCCCAACCGACCGGTACACCGGATGCCTGCACGAAAACCCGGGCACCCAGGGAGTCGCCGGACTTGCGGGTGGCATCGAGCAGGGCCTCGAGTTCAGACACTTGCGCTGCGACAGGCCAGAAAAACGGGTTGCTTTCGACCACCGACCAATCCACGATCTGAGGCATAAGAGCATGCAGCTGTCCAATCTGGTTGATGCCGGCATGAATCTGAATGCCGTAGCTTTCGAACAGCCATTTCTTGGCAATGACTCCGGCCGCCACACGCATGGTGGTTTCACGCGCGGATGACCGTCCGCCGCCACGTGGATCACGGATGCCGTATTTGTGATGGTAGGTGTAATCGGCATGGCCCGGACGGAACTGTTCGGCAATGCCGGAATAATCCTTCGAGCGGGCATCGGTGTTGCGGATCAACAAGGCGATGGGCGTGCCGGTAGTTCGTCCAGCGTAAACGCCCGAGAGTATTTCGATGTCATCCGCTTCATGACGCTGGGACGTGTGACGGGTCTTGCCGGTGGCGCGACGGTCCAGATCGGTCCGGAACTCCTCGGGGCTTATGGCGATTCCAGGCGGACAGCCGTCGATGACGCACCCGATGGCGGGGCCGTGGCTTTCGCCGAACGTCGTGACTGAAAACAGTTTTCCGAAACAGTTGTCCGACACGGGTTTCCTTTAGCGAATGGACGCCAGTTGGCTGATGCGTTCATGATGGGCGAGGATATCGTTGCGGTCAATCGCAAAAATTCCCATCTGACCGACTTTGAACTCCACCCAGGCGAACGGTACCTCCGGCAACAGTTGCATCAGGTGGCGCTCGCTCTCACCGACTTCGCAAATCAGCAGGCCATGCTCGGACAGATGCGCGGGAGCATCACGGAGGATCTTGAGGGCGAAATCAAGGCCATCGTCGCCGGCACGCAGTCCCAGGTCCGGTTCATGCGCATACTCTTTGGGCAGCGCATCGGTTTCGTCATTGGTCACGTACGGTGGGTTGGTGACAATCAAGTCATAGACCTTGCCGGCCAGTCCCGAAAACAGATCGCTTTTGATAAGATGGCAATTGTCGGCATACAGACGGGCTTTGTTTTCAGCCGCCAGACTGAGCGCCTCATCCGAGATATCGACGCCATCAACCCGCCAATCGGGGTTGTAGTGGGCCATTGCAATGGCAATACAGCCCGATCCTGTGCACAGATCCAGCGCTGAATGCACAGGACGACCACCCAACCACGGCTCGAAGCCGGACTCAATCAACTCGGCAATCGGCGACCGGGGTACCAAGGCACGGGCGTCGGACTTGAAATTCAGACCGGCAAACCAGGCCTCGCCGGTGAGGTAACAGGCCGGAATGCGCTCATCGATACGGCGCCGGAAAAGCGCAAGAACGGCCTCCTTTTCCTCGGCAGTCAATCGGGCCTGACCGTAGGCCGGCCCGATATCATGCTGCAGATGCAGAGCGTGCAGCACCAACTGGGTGGACTCATCCAAGGCGTTGTCGAAACTGTGGCCGAAAGTCAGACCAGCGCGGCCGAATGCGCTCGCCCCGTAACGGATGAAATCGATGATGGTAGACAATTCGGCGGTCATGGTCATTCCGGTGCAATTCAATACCCGTATTATAGCCCCAGAGGCTATAATTCAGGCTGAAAAACGCCTTTTAGAGCCTTCGCATGAACCGGAAAATCCTCCTGATCCTCATTGCCGCAGTGGCTGCCGGCCTCGGCCTGGCGCTCTCGACGGCCGTGTTCAAGCCGGTATTGCCTGCCAAGCCGTTGCCGGCGCTGACGGCGGCCAAGGTCATTGACAGTCCCCGCGCCCTGCCCCCGTTTCAGTTGCAAAGCGCAACAGGACCGCTCACTGCCGAGCAGCTCAAAGGCCACTGGACGGTCGTATTCATCGGATTTACCCATTGCCCCGATGTTTGCCCGACGACATTGACCGATATGGCTCGCGCGCAAGCTCTTTGGGATAACGCCGGACTGAAGTCCAAACCCAAACTGCTGTTTGTTTCCATCGACCCGGAACGCGACACACCCGAAAAAATCGCCGAATACGCCGCCTATTTCCACAAAGGCACCCTGACGGCCACTGCCGCGGAGCCGCAATTAACGGAATTCGCCCGTTCACTGGGCTTGGTGTACATGAAAGTTCCTCAAGGGGATACCTACACCATGGATCACTCCTCCACGCTGGTGCTGCTCAATCCGAAAGCCGAGTTCGCCGGCATCATCCGCCCACCCCTCAAGCCGGAAGCCGTCGGCGCGGATTTGATCGCTCTGGCCAAGTCCCGTCCATGAAAATCACCTCGCTCGCGCAGTACCTGCTGCCGCACCGCCTGCTTTCGCATCTGGCGCACCGGCTGGCGTACTCCAAAACGCCTTGGATCAAACGTCGTTTCATCCATACGATTCTGGCCCATTTCGACGTCAACCTCGGGGAAGCGGCCAATTCCGATCCGGACAGTTACGAAAGCTTCAATGCCTTTTTCACACGCGCTCTGAAACCCGGCGCGCGCACCCCGGATG
>JBEAYK010000116.1:0-4485 GCA_041159305.1 Pseudomonadota bacterium | reverse complement strand
CCTCTACAGCGGCCTGGAAACAGCGCTGCAGCAAACTTCCCTGAGTGTAGCTGTCTTCTGTCATGCCTAGACGCCCCCTTTTATCAGCCTCGCATATCAGGGCCAGCTGCGCAACCCGCTCGGGACGGCGGAAGGCATCGATCCGTGCCAGCAGGTCATGCACAGTTTCCGCACGGAGCTCCGGCAGTCGATGGATGTTCAGATGTTCGCGGCAGGCGTACGCGGCCATCGCGGCATATTCGCTGGGCACTTTCCAGCGCGCGCAGACCGCCTGCACCGGCGCAAGTCCGTGATGTTCGTGCGCGATGTGTTTTGGCCATTGCTCGGCCGGGGTCAGGCCTTTGCCCAGATCATGCAGCAAGGCCGCGTAACCGATCAATGCATCGCCCGGAGCCAGTCGCGCGGCCATGTCGCAGACCATTTCCACGTGCCGGCCGGTATCGACTTCAGGGTGATATTCCGGGCGCTGCGGAATGCCGTACAGCACATCCACTTCCGGAAGCAGCACGGCCAGCGCCCCGCAGACACGCAGTGTCTGCAGGAACGCCGATGGCGTCGGGCTGGCCAGGCCGGCACGCACCTCCAGCCAAATCCGCTCCGGAACCAGATGGTCGACTTCGCCGGCGGCGACCATGCTCCGCATCAGCACCAGGGTTTCCTCCGCCATCGAAAAGCCGAGAGGGGCGAAACGCGCCATGAAGCGGGCAGCGCGAAGAATGCGGACCGGATCCTCGGCGAAGGCCGGCGAGACATGCCGGAGCACGCGTGCTTTCAGGTCGGCTTGGCCGTTGAAGGGATCAATGAGCGTACCGTCGGCATCACGGGCGATGGCATTGACGGTGAAATCCCGCCGCGCCAGATCCTGTTCCAGAGTCACGCCCGGATCGGCATGAAAAACAAAGCCCTTGTAGCCCGGCGCACTTTTGCGTTCGGTCCGCGCCAGTGCATATTCCTCGCCGGTGCGTGGATGCAGGAATACCGGAAAATCGGCACCGACCGGACGGAAACCTGCCGCCGCCATCGATTCCGGACTTTCACCCACCACCACCCAGTCGCGGTCGCCCGGGACAATTCCAAGCAGGGCATCGCGCACCGCGCCGCCAACCAGGTAGGTTTTCACCGGGACTTCTTTTTTTTCTGTGCCGGGGCAGCGGGCGTTGCCGGCGCCGGACAACGCAGCGGTACCGGTTTGAAGCCGGCGCTGAAATCGCCGCTCAAACGACGGCTAATCGGCATGACCGGCTGTTTCAGGCGCCAATCGTAGATGACGCTGAATGACAGCACCCGTGGAATGTATTCCCGTGTTTCCTTGAAGGGAACGGTTTCGATCCAGAAGTCGGCATCCAGATTGCCACGCGCGGCCAGCCAGCGGTTCACCGCCGTCGGCCCGGCATTGTAGGCGCCGATGGCTTGATAGGCTTTGCCGTTGTAGGTGTCGATGACATCACGCAATGCGCCGGCCCCCAGCACGATGTTGACCTCGGGCCGGTAAAGCGATTCAGCACCCTGCCAGGCGATGCCATTACGCACGGCGATGGATTCCGCCGTCGAGGGCAGCAACTGCAGCAGGCCGCGGGCATTGGCGCTGGAGGTGACATCCGGCATGAAGATGCTTTCGGCACGCGCATGCGCGGTCAGCCAGGCCCGGTCGAGTCGAAATCGGGCGCTGGCGGCGCTGAACTCGGCCGAATAGGGTGTGGCGAAACGCAGTCCGTAATAACGCTGGTTCAGATCGTTGGCTTCCAGCGAGAAAACGGCTCGGTCATACCAGCCGATCTCCTGCGCCATCGCCACGGCTTCGCGTTGCTGCTCGGCATTGAGCTTTTTAAACGCGGCATTCCATTCCCAGATGGCGTAATTGGCTTCGCCCAGCTGCCAGAGCCAGAGCGAACGCTCCAGACCGGGATTGCCGGCGTGCAGTGCCGCCCGATCCTTGGCCGGCATGCGCTGTTCAAGCGGGCAGAACATGTAATCAGCACCCAGTCGATCGGCTGCCAGCCAGCCGTGGAAGTTGGCGGATTTGGCCGCCGCTGCATAGAGCGGTAATGCCTCACTGCGACGCCCTTGCCGTTCAAGCACGCGTCCCTTGAAATACTGCCAACGGACCTCCTGCTGCTGGGCCGGAAGCAATTGCGAGAAGGCGTTCAGTGTTCGGGTGTCATCATTCACGCTGAACTGGTAGCGCATGTACCATTCCCGCAGATTGGCGCTGCGCACCGTCTCGGGCAGGGCCTGATAGCGCGATTCGGCCTCCGGAAGATAATTCACCAGCGACCACAGGGCGATCTCATGCCGGACGGTCTGCACCTGCTCCGGCGTCAAGGCATAGGTACCGGCATTGGCATCGAGCAATGCCGATGCCTGGGCTGGATTTTTGCGGGCCTGGGCGCTGTAACTTTTCGTCATAACGCGTGCACTGCGGCTATCGCGTGGCAGATCGGAAATGTCCGCCGTGGCATCATTCAATAGGGTCCGGTAACGGCCGGCCAGTGCGGCATCGCCGGCCGGCATGACCGCAATAACTTCCGCAAGCCGCGCTTCGGCATCATCGGCCAACAGCCGGTCGAATCGCTGCCAGGCCGTAGCACCATCCAGTGTGCCGCTGATACGCAGATGATCGAAGACCAGCGCGCAGTGCGCAGGTGATTTGCTCTCCATGCGCCATACGGCAAGTGCGCTTTGCTGCCATGGGGCATCCCGCTTCGCGGGCTCAACCGCCAGCAGGCTGGCACAACGGCTGCCGGTGCTGGTATCCGGATACTGGGCCTGCCATTGCGCAGACGCCGGCCAGTCCTGGCGGCGGACCAATTCGCTACGCCATTGGCCGATCAGCCAGACGTTGGCCGGATCTTCCGGATTGCTGCGGATCAGCGCCAGCGGCGCGCTATTGGCAGTCATGCCCTGCTTGAACTGGATCGCTTCCAACCAGGGCAGCAAGGGGTTGCGGCGCAGATTCTGCCGCTGGGTTTCGGTCAGCGATCCCGACTTGGCGGACAGGAAAGCGCTCCGGAGAGCGGCTTCCTGCGGCGGTGCGGTGGCCGCTGCGGCGGGTGGGGCGGCGGCGATTATAATGGCCAAGAGAGCGAGCTGCATCCGGTGCATCGCGGAATTCCGATTTACGACGGCGTCAAAGGATAAGCATATGGCGGCTTGGTGGATATATCCAGTGTTGGGCATCGCCGCCGGCCTGCTATCGGGCTTACTCGGCATCGGCGGCGGTCTGCTGCTGGTGGGTGCGCTCATTCTTCTGCTGCCCGCACAAGGCGTTCCGGAGGCCATTGTAGTGCCGGCTGCCCTGGCCAGTTCGCTGGCCAGTATCGTGCTGACCGGCCTGTCCTCGGCCTATGCGCATCACCGCCGGAATGCCGTGCTGTGGCCGACCGTGCTGTGGTTGGTGCCCGGCATGTTGCTGGGGGCGGTTGTTGCCGGCTTCGGCGTGGTGCAGTGGGCCGGCCCGGGCCTGCGGTGGGTCGTGGCGGGCTATTGCGTGTTGGTCGCGCTGCAGTTGCTTGCCAACTGGCCCCGAGCCGGCGCTGCCGGCGCGAAGGCTCCGGTCGGCTGGCCATGGGGGGTTGCCGGCATTTTGATCGGCGCCGTTTCCGCCGCCGTCGGCATCGGTGGCGGCAGCATGACGGTGCCGGCGCTGATCTGGCGGGGCGTCGAGGCGGTGAAGGCCGTAGCCACGTCGGCGGTATGCGGCGTGTTCATTGCGTTGGCGGCAGCCCTGACCTACAGCCATTTGCACAATCCGCATCCGATGCCGGAATACAGCATCGGCTATGTTTATCTACCGGCAGCCCTGGGCGTTGCCTTGACCTCGGTGCTGTGCGCCCCGCTCGGTGCGCGCTGGGCCCATCAATTACCGGCTCCGGTACTCAAGCGTCTGTTTGCAGTATTCCTAATGCTCATGGCGCTGTCGCTGATGCTGAAATCCTGAGTCCTCACTCTTGCTAGAATATGCACTGGCTTTATGGCGGATTCGCAATGACCACAGTTGATCAGTACCTCTCGGCAGCGGACCATGCGATGCAACAGGGCCAACCGCCGCTGGCGCTCCAGCTGCTTGTGGTCGCGCTTGCGGCCTTTCCCGAACATCCTGATATCCTGAGCCGGCTGGCCATCGATGCATATCAGCGCGGCGCGATTCGGGAAGCAATTACCTACTTCGAACGGGCATTGGCGGTGGAGGAATCGCCCGGTAACCGATGCAATCTTGCCATGGCTCTTTGTGATGTTGACCAATATGCCTCAGCTCTTCAAACCATCCAAGCCCTTTCCGACCGTCAGTTTGACGATCCAATGATTCAATTTACGGCAGCCCGTGCTTGGCGGGGCACAGGCAATCCAGGGAGTGCTTTGCAAGCCATATCCAGAGCAGTCGATGCAGTGCCCGAGGATGCCGATTTTCGTCTGTTGCGTGCGCAGATTTTCGTGGAGCAAGATTGCTGGGACAGTGCGCTCACGGATATTGCAGCCGTTCCAGTC
>JBEAYK010000115.1:0-4849 GCA_041159305.1 Pseudomonadota bacterium | reverse complement strand
GTTTCAGGGCGCGCCGCAGGAACTCGGGCTGCAGCAGAGCGCCCTGATGGATGCCGGCATTGTAGTACTCGGTACTGAAGGTCTTGGCGGCAGCGTCATCGCTGCGGAATTTGGCGAGATCACGACCGTCCTTGGCGGCGATGGTGCAGCTCCACCAGCCGGTCGGGTAGCAGGGTTGCGGAAACGGCAGAGTACGGAAGCCGTTAAAGCCGGCATCGGACATCGCACGGATCATATCCTTGATCAGCTCCATCAACGCCAGAGGCGATTCGCTCTGCTGCACCAGCAGGCCATCGGGACGCAGCGCCTTGAAGCAGTTTTCATAGAAGGCGCGGTTGAACAGGCCTTCGGCCGGTCCGACCGGATCGGTCGAATCCACGATGATGATGTCGATGCTGCCGGGCGCGGCATTCTGCATATAGGCGATGCCGTCCTCGAACATCACGGTGGCGCGCGGGTCGTTGTTGCTTTCGCACAGTTCCGGAAAGTATTTTTCGGCCATGCGGGTGACCTGCTCGTCGATGTCGCACTGCACGACGGTTTCGACATCGGCATGCTTGAGGCATTCGCGCAGGGTGCCGCAGTCGCCGCCGCCGATGATGACGATGTTCTTCGGCGCCGCGTGCGTGTAGATCGGGGCATGCGACATCATTTCGTGATAGAAGAAATTCTCGCGCGTACTGACCATCATCGCGCCGTCAATCACCATCAGGTTGCCGAAATCGGTGGTTTCGTAAATTTCGATTTTCTGGAACGGCGACTGCACCTCGTCCAGCTTGCGTACGGTCCGGAAACCGATGGCGGATCCGGTGTGTTCGAAGTTCTCGTAAAACCAGGTGGAGTCTGCCATGGCGGGGGTGTCCTGAAGGCGGTAAAAAGTGAGGCGCATTGTATCCGATAACCAGCCTCGGGGGGTACAATACGCGTCCCAAACGAGGATTCCTGCCCATGAACGCCTGGTCGGTCGACGACGCCAAACAGCTGTATTCCATGCCGTTCTGGTCGGAAGGTTATTTCGATGTCGACGAGCGTGGTCGCGTCTGCGCACAACCGCTCGGCCCGGAAGGACCGCGTCTGCCGATTCCCGAACTGATTGAGCAGGCCTGCGCCGACGGGGTCAAGCTGCCCTTGCTGCTCCGCTTTTCCGATATTCTTCCGCATCGCCTGCAGGCCATGCAGCGCGCCTTCAATGCCGGCATGGGCCATCTGGGTTACAAGGGCGGCTACACCGCGGTGTATCCGATCAAAGTCAATCAGCATTACGGCGTGGCCGGTGTGCTGGCCATGGCCGGCAACGAGCAATTCGGCCTGGAGGCCGGATCCAAGCCGGAACTGATGGCGGTGCTCGGGCTGGCCAAGCCCGGCAGCGTCATCGTCTGTAACGGCTACAAAGACCGTGAGTTCATCCATCTGGCCCTGCTCGGCAAGCAGCTCGGCTTCGACACCACCATCGTGGTCGAGAAACCCTCGGAGCTCGACATGATCCTGCAGGAAGCGGCCAAGCTTGGGGTCATGCCGGGCATCGGCGTGCGTCTGCGGCTGTCCACGCTGGGCGCCGGCAAATGGCAGAACTCCGGCGGCGATAAAGCCAAGTTCGGCCTGTCGCCCCGGCAGGTGCTGGATCTGGTCGCGCGCCTGCGTTCCGCCGGCCAGCTTGAATGCCTGCAACTCCTGCATTTCCACATGGGCTCGCAGATCTCCAATCTGCGCGACATCGCCGCCGGCATGCGCGAAGCCGTACGCTACTTCGTCGAGCTCAGCAAGGCCGGCTGCATGATCCGTTTCATGGATTCCGGCGGCGGCCTCGGTGTCGATTACGAGGGCACGCGTTCACGCGGCGCCTGCTCGATCAATTACCGTCTTGAACAATTCGCCCAGACGCTCATCCAGCCCTTGCAGGAAGCCTGTGCCGAGCACGGCCTTGCCGAACCGCGCATGATCACCGAAGCCGGCCGCGCGATGACCGCCCACCACGCGATGATGGTGGTGAATGTCTCGGAAGTGGAACAGGCGCCGGACGGCTCCGTGCCGGAGGCGCGTTCGAACGAGCCGTTGGTCATCAAGCATCTGCGTGATCTGGTGCGCAGCATCGACAGCCGCACCGCGCTCGAAGTCTATCTCGAAGCCCAGCATTACCTCGCCGAAGGCCAGGCCCTGTTCGCGCACGGACAGCTCGGCCTCGACGACCGCGCCCTGCTCGACGATCTGTTCTATGCCATCGCGCATGCGGTGCGCCGGCAGTTGAATCCTGACGACAAGAGCCATCGCGAGGTACTCGACGAGCTCGACGAGCGTCTGGTCGACAAGTACTTCGTCAATTTTTCGGTGTTCGAATCCATTCCCGACGTCTGGGCCATCGATCAGGTGTTTCCAATCATGCCGATCGCGCGCCTGGACGAGCGCCCCGAACGGCATGGTGTCATCGCCGATCTGACCTGCGATTCGGATGGTCGGGTCGATACCTATGTGCAGTCGCAGACGCTCGGTCATTCGCTGCCGGTACATGCTCTGAAACAGGGCGAAAGCTACCGTCTGGGCGTGTTCATGGTCGGGGCCTATCAGGAAACCCTGGGCGACATCCACAATCTGTTCGGCGATACCGACACCGCCAACGTCAGTCTGGATGCGCTCGGTGGTTACCGCATCGAACGTCAGCGCAAGGGCGATACCACCGATGTCATGCTGGATTACGTCGGTTATCGGCTGGATGAATTGCGCGCGCGCTATCGCCACCTGGTCGACCATGCCGGCCTCGATGCCGGTGCGGCTACTGCGGCATTGTCGGCGCTGGAAGCGGGCCTGACCGGCTACACCTATCTTGAAGAAACCCTGCACGGAGTCTGATCATGAATCCCATCACCCGCGTCGGATTCATCGGTCTCGGTGCCATGGGCGCCCCCATGGCCGGCCATCTGCAGGCCAAGGGGCTGCTCGCCGCAGTCGGCAACCGCACACCGCAGAAGGCTGAAGCATTGGCTGCCCAGCTCGGCGTCACGGCCGCGATCGCGCCTTCCGATTTCACCGGATGCGATGCGGTGGTGTTGTGCGTGTCGATGGATGCGGACGTGATGCAGTGCTGCCGGGATCTTGCCGGTGTTCTGACACCCGGATCCTTGGTCATCGATCATTCCACCGTAGCCCGTGAAACCGCATTGTCCGCTGCCGCACTATTGGCGGAATCCGGCATTGCCTTTCTGGATGCGCCGGTGTCCGGCGGTGTCGAGGGTGCGCGTAACGGCAAACTCTCGGTGATGGTTGGCGGCGAGGCCGACGTACTGGAGCGCGCCCAGGAATTGCTGTCGGCGTATGCGCTGCGCGTCACCCACATGGGACCGACCGGCGCCGGGCAGGCCACTAAGGCAGTCAATCAGGTGCTGGTCGCCGGCATCGCGCAGGCCGTCTGTGAGGGCTTGGCTTTCGGTGAGGCATTGGGTCTGAAACCGGAGTCGCTGGTGCCGACATTGGCCGCCGGCGCCGCCGGCAACTGGTTCCTCGATAAACGCGGTGCCACCATGATGGCCGGCAACTATACGCCGGGCTTCAAATCAGCCCTGCTGTTGAAAGATCTCCGCATCGTGCAGGCCATGGCTCAAGCGCTCGGCCAACACTACAGCGTGGTCGAGCAGAGTCTGGACGATTACGCGAAACTGGTCGACGCCGGTTTCGGCGAGGAAGATACCTCGGCGCTGATCCGCCTTAAGCGCGGCAGTTGATCGGGATTTACTTGACCTTGATGCTGGCAGCGGCGATGCCGATGCCGGCAAGATTGGCCTTGGCCGCTTCCGCCGCCCTGGCGTTGGGATAAGGTCCAAGCCGGACGCGGTACATCGTTTTGCCGTTGACTTCGGCGCTTTCCACGCGCGCGGTCTCACCGGCCATGGCAATCCGTGCCTTCAGGTCATCGGCATCAGCGTTGCGCTCGAAAGCGCCCGCCTGCAACAGATAACGTGCTTCCTCGGCAGGTTTTGCTGCTTCAGTCGCCGATTTGGTTGCCGTGCTCTCCGGACTCACCTCGACACTGTCCGCTGCAGGCGCCGTCGGATCTGATGCTTCGGCCGCAGGCACATCGACTGTTTCCTGTGTCGGCAGCACGTCGTAGAAGCTGTAATCGGTATCGAGTACGCCATCATCCGTACCACTGGCCGGTGGCTCCACGCCGGGCTCGGCATCTGCTTCCGTGGCCTTTCCTGCCTGGGGTACCGGCACATCCCCCGGTGGGGGCGCGCTCAAAAGTTTGTATTGCTGATAGCCGAAATAAGCCAAGACGCCAATCAGCAATCCGGCCAACAGCCACGCCCAGGCCGGCGTTCCCTTCCCGCCTTGGCGTCGGGCCTGTGTCTTTTTCGCCATTACATGCGCTCCGGTGCCGACACACCGAGCAGTTGCAGACCGTTGCTCAGAACTTGTGCGGTCGCTTTGCACAGCCCCAAGCGGGCGCTGCGGATGGCTTCGTCTTCGCTCAGGATGTCGCAGTTCTCATAGAACGAATGGAAGGCATTGGCGGTTTCGCGCAGATAATTCGCCAGAATCTGCGGGCCGCGGTTGGTGGCCGCCGATTCGATGACTTCCGGAAAGCGCATCAGTTCGCCGAGGAGTACGGTTTCGGCATCGCTGTCCATCAATTCGCGGTTGGCGACGGCCGCGCTGTCGTTATAGCTCCACTGCTTCTCGCGCAGTTTGCGGAACAGGCCGGCCGAACGGGTAATCGCGTACTGGATGTAATAGACGGGGTTTTCTTTCGAATGGCTTTTGGCCAGATCGAGGTCGAAATCCAGATGCTGGTCGTTGCTGCGCATCACATAGAAGAAGCGGGCGGCATCGTTGCCGACCTCTTCGCGCAGTTCACGCA
>JBEAYK010000114.1:0-4525 GCA_041159305.1 Pseudomonadota bacterium | reverse complement strand
CTGCAAAAGACCCGCTTCGGCGGGTCTTTTCGTTATGGGAACACTGGTATCATGGCTGCATGTCCGCCGCCCCTCCGAAATACCCCCTCAATGACCGTTTCCGCGGCTTTTTACCGGTCGTTGTCGACGTGGAAACCGGCGGCTTCGATTGCATGCGCCATGCCCTTCTGGAAATCGCCGCCGCACCGATCGAATATGACGAGAACGGATTGCTGACCGTCGGTCCGATTTATTCCAGCCATGTGATTCCGTTCGAAGGCTCGGAAATCGATCCGAAATCACTGGAAATCACTGGCATCGACATCTCCCACCCTTTCCGTGACGCCAAGGATGAACGGGCCGCGCTCGACCATATCTTTGCGCCCATACGGCAGGCCGCCAAGCGCAATAACTGCACGCGCGCGATTCTGGTCGGGCACAATGCCTCTTTCGATCTGGGCTTTCTCAATGCCGCCGTAGCGCGGGTCGGCCACAAACGTAACCCGTTCCATCCGTTCAGCACGCTCGATACCGTTACTCTGGCCGCCATGGCCTATGGCCAGACCGTATTGAGCAAAGCGGTCATGGCGGCCGGCATGGACTGGAACAACGATGATGCGCATTCAGCCGTCTACGACACGGAACGGACCGCACAGCTGTTCTGCAAAATCGTCAACGGCTGGGGCAAATCCCTTTAAGCCTGTGGCGGCTTACGGTTGACCAGCGATGCTGCACGCTCACGCAGCGCCAGATAAATACCGTAAATACTGATAATGCACCAAGCCGACTCGATGACAAAGGCCGAAAGATTGGTGTGCTCGTCATAAACCAAAGAGGCCAGAATGGCGCCGGCACCGATCAGATTCAGCAATGGATAGATCAGACCGTCGCCCCGCATGCGACGCGCCTGAAGCGCTAGATAGGCCAGCAAGGTGAGCGCTACCCCGAGCAGACCGACGATATCGAACCATTGAATGGTCATGATTTCACTCCTTGACGCTGACGGACGGTTTCAAACAAGGCGATGCCGGTCGCGACCGACACATTCAGGCTTTCCATTTCGCCGGGCATCGGAATTTTGATCAATCCGTCGCAATGCTCCCGGGTCAGACGGCGCATGCCCTCGCCCTCGCCGCCCATGACGATGGCGACGTTGCCGGTGAAGTCGGTCTGGTAAATCAATCCAGGCGCTTCGCCGTCCATGCCGTAAACCCACACGCCGGCATCTTTGATGGCACGCAATGTGCGTGCTAGATTGGTCACCGAAATGACCGGAATGCGGTCGGCGGCACCGGCGGAAGTCTTGCGGACAGTGGCATTAAGCGGCGCCGCCTTGTCCTTGGGAATGATGACGGCGGTCACCCCGGCAGCGGCGGCCGAGCGCAGACAGGCACCGAGATTGTGCGGGTCCTGCACGCCATCCAGAACCAATAGCAGTGCTTTACCAGCGGCGGCCTCGATGAGTCCGGGCAATTCCGATTCTTCGGTCGGTTTGGCCGCTTCATAGCGCGCGATCACACCCTGATGGCGCAGACCGCCGGCGATGCCCTCCAGCGCCTGATGCGTTACACGGCGCACGGAAATATCCCGGCGGCGGGCATTTTCCTCGATTTCAACGATGCGCGCGTTTTTGCTGCCGGCCTCGACCAGCACTTCGCGCACGTGCTCGATGTCATGCTCGAGCGCTGAAGCGACCGCATTGATTCCGGAAATCCATTGGCTTGTTTTGCTCATCGGCGTTTTTTCCTTGCTGTTTCGTCCATGTTCTGTTTCGCACGGTCGGCATCGGCGAACACCGGTTTGAAATCGATGCGTTTGTCTTCCACGCTGGCCTTCAACACCAGCACCCGGATCGGATCGCCCAATCGGAAGCTCATGCGCTTGCGTTCACCGGTCAGGGTCTTGCGCTGAGGGTCGAAATGCCAGTAGTCATGCGGAAGCTGGGTCACGTGCACGAGGCCATTGACCTTGGAATCGGTCAGCTCGACGAACAGGCCGAAGCTGGTGACACCGCTGATGACGCCATCGAACTGGGACCCCACATGCTGCTCCATCCATGCGCTGCGGTAGCGCTCATCGACCTCCCTTTCGGCCTCGTCGGCGCGGCGCTCGAGCGCGGAACACTGCAGACAGAGTCTGTCCATTTCCTGCGCTGAATAGCTGAAGCCGCCGTCACTGGCCGGCAGCAAGGCTTTCTTCAGAGCGCGATGCAGCAGCAGATCGGGATAACGCCGGATGGGCGAGGTGAAATGGCTGTAGGCTTCCAGCGCCAGACCGAAGTGGCCTTTGTTGTCCGTACTGTAAACCGCAAGGCTTTGCGAACGGAGCAAAACGGTTTCCAGCAGGGCCGCATCCGGCCGCAGACGGACTTTCTTGAGCAGATTGGTGAAATCCTTGGGCTGCACCTTGGCGTAGCTCGGCATGCTCAGCGCGAATTCCTTGAGGTATTCCAGCAGGTCGGCGTACTTCGATTCCGGCGGCCGATCGTGGACCCGGAACGGGGCGTGCGCATGATTGGCCAGCACGGCCTTGCCGGCCTCGACATTGGCCGCGATCATGCATTCCTCAATCAATTTGTGGGCGTCATTGCGTGCCAACAGGCCACCCTGGATGACTTCACCCTGGGGATTGAGTTCGAAATGGACTTCGCTGGATTCGAATTCGATGGCGCCCCGGCGGGTACGTGCCTTGGACAGGATGTCGTAAAGCTGGTGCAGACGGGAAATGGCCGGCAGCAGATCGTCCAGCGTCGCCTTGGTCTCGGCATCGTCTTCGCCGATGACCTTCCAGACTTGGTTGTAAGTCAGTCGGGCGTGCGAGTGCATGACGGCTTCGTAGAAGCGGGATTCGCTGACCAGCCCGTCGAATCCGACCTGCATGTCGCAGACGAAACACAGGCGATCGACTTTCGGCTTCAACGAACAGATGCCGTTGGACAGATTCTCGGGAAGCATCGGGACGACAAAACCCGGGAAATACACCGACGTGCCACGTAATACTGCTTCATCATCCAGAGCAGCCCCCGGACGGACGTAATGCGAGACATCGGCGATGGCGACTACAAGACGGAACCCCGCAGGATTGGACTCGCAGTACACGGCATCGTCGAAATCCTTGGCGTCTTCGCCGTCAATGGTCACCAGTGGAAGATGGCGGATATCGACACGTGCAGCGGTTTCGGCGGCGGTCACATCAACCGGTATGGCATTGGCTTCTCGCAGCACGGGTTCCGGGAACTCATGCGGCAGGTTGTGACCGTGGATGGCCATCTCGACCACTTTGGTCGCGGTCAAGCGGTCACCCAGCACCACCAAGACCTTGCCAATCGGCGGACGGCCCGAATCCAGCGGCGATGTGATTTCAGCAACAACCAGCTGTCCGTCTTTGGCTCCGCTTCGATCATCCGGGCCGATCAGGACTTCATGCTGCAGCCGTTTGTCGTCCGGTACCACGGTGGCGATTCCGGCACGGATATTGAATCGGCCGGTAACCCGCGTGTGACGACGCTCAAGAACTTCGGCAATGGCGACATTGCGTCGGCCCTTATGATCGATATTGATGACACTGACCAGCACGCGGTCGCCGTGAAAGCATTTCCGCAGCTCGCTGGGATTCAGGAAGCCATCGTCACCGCCGGTTTCGAATTTTACGAATCCAAAGCCGTCCGGATGCGCGGTCACAGTACCTGCCAGCAGATCCAATGCCGATGCTGGTGCATAGCCGCCACGTCGGTTCAAAAGCACCTGTCCGTCACGCACCATGGCCTGTAGGCGTCGCTGGAGGGCATCCAGTCGATCTGGCGCATCCAGTTTCAGCGCTTTGGCCAAATCTTCCAACGGCATCGGGCCCTCTGCATCGCGCAGGTACTTCAGCAAGCCTTCGCGGCTGAGGATAGGGTTTTCATATTTTTGCGCTTCGCGGTGAAAGTGCTGATCGCCGGCTGTGCCATAGCGGGGCGAGGATGGACCTGGCTTCGGCTTGGCGGACTGGGGTTTCTGTCGGGATTTACCGCCCGGTTTGCCTGGAGCAGCTTGTTTCAGCGTATCCGGCATCCAGGCCGGGAGACTGGACTTTTTCTTATTTTTGGGGGGGGGTTTCATGCCCTCATCTTACACGCATCGCTCTTAACCTGCCGTTAAGCATCTGATTGGATAAGGCAAGTGCGTATTTGTTTTGACAAAAATAGGGCGGATGGCTAAAATAGCCGTCTGAACAAACACCTTGCCCAGGTGGCGGAATTGGTAGACGCACTAGTTTCAGGTACTAGCGGGTAAAACCGTGGAGGTTCGAGTCCTCTCTTGGGCACCAACGCAGACCCTCACTCCGGTGGGGGTTTTCCATTTTGATAAATAGCTTTACGTCTGAATGAACTGATCTCGATTCTCTGGCAAATAAATACAACCTGTGCGACATCTTCGAATTCAGTAACTAAATTTATAAGAATTATTGTTCTGCAATACAATAGTATTGTGCAATTTTGCGTACTTGCTTGAGATTGTCTTGACAGAAAGACAAGTCATATTGTCTGAAAACTCACGTCTAGTAG
>JBEAYK010000113.1:0-4549 GCA_041159305.1 Pseudomonadota bacterium | reverse complement strand
GCCCTGTTCGAGTCCTTGCTGATGCCGCTGGCGATTTTGACCAGCATCCTGTTTTCGGCGCTCGGCGTATTCTGGCTGTTTGCTTTGACCGGAACCACGTTCTCAATCATGGCGTCAATCGGCATACTGGTGTTGATGGGCGTGGTGGTGAACAATGGTATCGTGCTGTTCGAGCACATCAATGCACTCCGGCGTAGCGGGCACGCACGTACCGAAGCGCTGATCATGGGCTGCAAGGAGCGTCTGCGTCCGATTCTGATGACCATGGGCACCACCATTCTCGGTATGTTGCCCCTGTGTTTCGGCACGACCCAGCTCGGCGGCGACGGCCCGGCCTACTATCCGATGGCACGCGCTGTAGTCGGTGGCCTGGCGTTCTCGACCATCGTCAGCCTGATCTTCCTGCCGACGATTTATGCCGCATTGGACGATTTACGCATCAAGACCAGCGCTGTCATCACGCGGGCCAAAGCCAAAGCGCCTCTGCATCGTTTCGTGAAACCGGCCTGAGGGCCGGTTAACCGAGCTTGATGAAGAAGGCCGCGCCGGCAATCCAGACCGCCAGCGCGGTACCGGCGTTGGTCAGGATGAAATTCACCAGGATGCGTGCGAAGCGGTTCTTCCACCATCCGGAGATTTCGACGGTATCGTCCTTGAGTTTTAGCAGGTCTTCGTAGGTGGGTTTGCGCAGTTTGGCCTCGACATAGGCCGAAACCATCCCCGAGCTCAGCGCCGGATGCAGCGGCGTAAATGGCGAGGCGACGAATGCGGCCAAGCAGCTTAACCAATGGCCCTTGGCGGCGATGCATCCGAGCAAGCCTCCGAAGCCGGTAATCAGCACCCACTGAAGCAAGAGCATTCCGGCCAACTTCAAGCCGCCTTCGTGAATTCCCCAGGCGAATCCGCCGATCAGGAACAGGCCGATGAACAGGCTGAACCAAGGGATGCCGGATTTTTCCGGCAGGGTTTCCAAATCCGCAATGACCGCGGCGTCCGTGTTGGCCGGATCCTGCAGCGCCCGTTCAAGGCCGGCCAGATGGCCAGCGCCGACAACGGCAAGGACATTTTTGACGTCCGAGTGGGAGCGCAGTTGCAGTAATTTGGCCGCCATGTAGCGGTCACGTTCGGCGATGATGCTTTCGTACAATTCGGGAGTCTGTTTCGCGAATTCGCCGAAGCTCGATTCCAGCATATCGCCTTCCTTGAGCTGTTCGATTTCCGTCTCGCCAATGTCGTCGGAACTGATCAGGCTGGTGCCGAGCCCGGCCACCAATTGGCTGCGCTTGAAGAAGCCGAGTTTTGACCAGCTGCGCTTCAGCGTGATGCCGGCATCGCGGTCGATCAGCGCCATCCGCAGGCCACGAACTTCAGCTTCCTGAGCCGCGGCTTTAAGTTCGGCGCCGGGTTCGATGCCGAGTTGTTCGGCAAGACGGCGCTGGTAGGCTGCCAATGACAGATTGGCGGCGACCAGACCGATTTTATCTTCCTTAATAATCTGGAAGATATCGAGCTTGTAAAGAGCGTCAGGCTGGGTCAGTTGCCGGTGCCGGTTGGCGTCGAGTTCCACGGCGATGGTATCGAAACCGCCGCCATCGATGGCAGCTTTCACCGCTTCCAGACTTTTCACTGAAACGTGGGCGGTGCCGAGCAGGGTGTAGACAATCCCGTTTACGGTGCATTGGCGGACCGGTTGGCCGGCGAAGTCGGGTAGGCTCATCGATGGCTCAGTCGCGGTAGCGTTTCAGTAAATCGGCATAGGCATCGATTCGGCGGTCACGCAGGAACGGCCACATACGCCGGACCTGCTCGCTGCGTGCCAGATCAAGAGTGGCGTAAAGGATTTCGGGGTCATCGGTTCCGGCCTCGGCCAGGAACTCACCTTGTGGACCGAGAACATGCGAACTGCCCCAGAAACGGATGCCGCTGGCACCAAGTGGTGATGCTTCGAACCCGGTGCGATTGCAGCTCAAAACCGGAATGCCATTGGCGACTGCATGACCGCGGTGACTCAGTATCCAGGCTTGACGCTGTCGGTCTTTTTCCTCGGCAGAATCGTCCGGGTCCCAACCGATGGCGGTCGGGTAGACCAGCAATTCGGCGCCGGCCAGTGCCATCAGGCGTGCCGCTTCCGGATACCACTGGTCCCAGCACACCAGCACGCCGATTTTCCCCAGGCTGGTGTCAATCGGATGGAAGCCGAGATCGCCCGGGGTGAAATAGAATTTTTCGTAGAAACCCGGATCATCCGGGATGTGCATCTTCCGGTACTTGCCCAGCAGGGCGCCGTCTTTTTCGAAGACGACGGCGGTATTGTGATACAAGCCGGCGGCACGGCGTTCGAACAACGACGCCACCAGCACTACCCGGTGCTTGGCGGCCAATGCTGAAAGACGCTCGCTGCTCGGTCCGGGGATGGCTTCGGCCCGATCGAACTCTGCAGCCGATTCGTGTTGGCAGAAATAAGGGCCGTTGTGCAATTCCTGCAGCAGTACCAATTCAGCGCCGGCGGCTGCCGCTTCGGCCACCCGCTGTTCGATAACAGCCAGATTGGCTGCGGCATCGCCATGGTTGATGTCCTGAATCAATGCGGCTTTCAGCGTTGTGCGGCTCATTTAAGTAACCCTTCAGGTAGTTGCATGGTGCAGCAGTGCAGACTGCCATTTTGCCAGATTAAATCACGGCAGGGGATGCCGATGATGTTGTGCCCGGGAAAGGCCTTCTGCATGACAGCAAGGGCTTTGGCGTCGGCCGCATCATCGTACACCGGTATCAATACGGCGCCGTTGATGATCAGAAAATTGGCATAGGATGCGGCCAAACGCCGGCCTTCATCCAGAATCGGTTTCGGCCAGGGCAATGCATGCAGTGCATAGGGGGTGCCGGACACGGTGCGTAATTGCCGAAGTTCCTCCGCCATCGCCTGCAGCTCGACGTAATGGCTGTCTTCAGGATCTTCGCAGCCCTGATAGACGATGGCGGTTTCGGATGCGAAACGGGCCAGGGTATCGATGTGGGCATCGGTATCATCGCCTTCGAGATAACCGTGTTCCAGCCAGAGCACCCGATGCTGACGGAGATGTACTTTGAGCACATTTTCGATGTCGGTTCGGGACTTGTCCGGATGCCGCTCATGCAGGCAATGCCAGGTCGACAGCAGGGTTCCGGCGCCGTCGGTTTCAATGCCGCCACCTTCCAGCGCAAAGTCGACTCGGCGGTGATCGGCATTCCAGAACAGGCCTTGTGCCGCCATTTCCGAAACGATGCGGTCGTCCAGCCCGGCTTCGAATTTTCCGCCCCAGGCGGTGAAATGGAAATCCAGAAGTTCGAAACCTTCGGCTTTCCTTAGGCTGATCGGGCCACTGTCGCGCAGCCAGGTGTCGTTATAGGGCAGGGTAATGAATCGAACCCGTTCAAGAGCCGCATTGGACAGGGTCAAGGCAGCTCGGGCATCGGCCTCGACGTCTGCATCGGAAACCAGCAGCAGAAGGGTCTGTCGCTGGCTGATGGCCGTGGCGATGCCCGCGAAACAGTTTCGGGTACTGTCCAGCCGTGCGGCCCAGTCGGTGCCGGCATGCGGCCACGCCATCAGTACGGCGGATTGCGGCTCCCATTCGGCCGGGAAGCGGGGGGTATCATTCATCCGAAACCTCGAAAGCAAAGGCTTATAAGCATGAAAAAGCCGGCGTCAGCCGGCTTGATCGGTGCAACGCCTGGAAAGCGATTAACGCTGACGGGCTTTGAAACGGGGATTCGATTTGCAAATCACAAAGACCTTGCCGCGACGACGGACGACCTTGCAGTCACGATGGCGGGTCTTGGCCGATTTAAGCGAATTAAGGACTTTCATGGCAATTCCTAAACATTACGAAAACGGGAAGCGGGCATTATACCGCCAAAATCCTGTGAAAGCAATAACTTGTTAAATAAAACCTTAATCCACGTAGGCTTTGGACAGGGTATGCAGATGCAGGCGCTCGGTATCCCGCAGGAAGGGCGAAACCAGCATCATGACCTGGACGATACCCTGCTGGATGGCACGTTGCTCGTCTTTTTCACCCCGTACATTGGCGTAATTCAGCCAAAACGTGGCCAAAACCAGGATGTTGGTGGCCAGGCCCTCGATTTCGGCGGCGCTGGCCCGCATGGCTCCGGTTTCGTTCAGGCCACGCATGATGCCTTGGGCATTGGACGAGCCGCGCTTGAGAATGCGTGCGAATCTTAGGCGTAAACTTCTGTTTCTACTCAGAATATTGATGATATCTCGGTAGATGAAGCGGTAATTCCAGATGCATTCGAAGACCAGATGGAGTTGAAGCCAGACATCCTCGAGGGTGACTTCGCGGCCTTCCGGCGCGACCAAGGCCTGATCCATGCGCTCTTCAAAGCGCTGGAACAGCTGCTCGATGATGTCGTCCTTGTTCCGGTAATGGTAGTACAGGTTGCCGGGACTGATTTCGAGCTCGTCGGCGATGTGATTGGTGGAGATGTTGGTTTCGCCCTGTTCATTGAAAAGGCGCAGGGCAACATCAAGAATGCGGTTTCGGGTTTT
>JBEAYK010000112.1:0-5376 GCA_041159305.1 Pseudomonadota bacterium | reverse complement strand
CCGGGCCTGGATTGAACTGTTGTTACGTGACTACTACGATCCGATGTACGCCTACCAGCTTGGCCTGAAGACCGAACGCGTGGTGTTCCGCGGCAGTTATGCCGAGGTTGCTGCGTATCTCGGCGAGGTACATTAATTCCGAAGTACGGAATTTCGGGTTCTCAGTGTTCGTCGCTTTTCAGTCGGGCACCCGGCCTACAGCACGTCCAGATGCGCGCGCAGATCCGCCGCATGGCGACGGATATTTTCGATTTCAGACGCATCCATGGCCGCCAGATTGCGGTAAACCATGCCGATGCGTGGGTTTTTGGAAAGACGGTCGGCATGCCGCAGGTGGAAGTCCCAATACAGCGCATTGTATGGACAGGCCTTTTCTCCAAGGCGCTGATCGCGCTTGTAAGCGCAGCCGCGGCAGTAATCGCTCATGCGATGCATATAGGCGGCACTGGCTGCGTAGGGTTTGCTGGCCAATAGGCCGCCATCGGCGAATTGACTCATGCCCACGTCGATATAGATGCCGAGATACCATCGGTGCAGGGCTTGCGGGTCAAGGCCGGCAAGCAGGGCGAAATTGCCGATCACCATCAGGCGCTGGATATGATGGGCGTGCGCATGCTCCAGTGAATTGCCGATACTCTCCTGCAGGCAGCGCATTTGCGTTTTTCCGGTCCAGAACCATTCGGGTAATGGAAGCGTGTGTTCCAGTGCATTGCTGATTTCATAACCCGGCATCTGTGCCCAATACACGCCGCGGATGTATTCCCGCCAGCCCAGAATCTGCCGGATGGCCGTTGCGCCAGGCGGTTTCGGCAGCGGCGATGACTTCCTGCGGATGCAGCATCTTCACGTTCAGCGCAAACGACAACAGCGAATGGAACAGACGGGGTGCACCCGTACTCATGGCATCCTGGAAGTCACCGAAATGCGGAAGCGCCTCGTCGATGAATGCCTTGAGCATTCTCAGGGCCTCGCTACGGTTCACTGGCCATCGGAAAACTGCGGCCGAATTACTGCCGAAACTCCGTATGCCGGCTTTGCATATCGTCTGCCAGAGCAGGGTATGGTCATGCAATGGCCGCCGATCCATGGGTTCCGGCGGTTGCCCGCGCCAGGGTTTGCGGTTATCGGCATCGAAGTTCCACTGGCTGCCAGCCGGACTGCCCTCGGGCTCGAGCAGCACGCCATGTTTGCGGCGCATGTGCCGGTAAAAATTCTCCATGCGCCACTGCTTCTTGCCGGCAAACAGATTCCGCGCTTCGAAACGGTTGGCGAGGAAGTGCATGCTGGAGGTTTTTCCGCCATCAAAGCCGCTTCCGGCGAACCAGGCATCGAGCTGCGCATCCAAGCGGTATTCATCCGGGGCCTGCCATTCAAAACAGCTGGCCTTGGTTTCGGTCAGCAGGGCATCGATATTTTCAGTCAGGTTCTGACGGTTTTCTGGGGCATCGATGGCGATGTAATGCACACGATGTCCAGCTGAACGCAGATGCTCCGCCAACGCACGCATGCCGGCAAAAATAGCCAGGATTTTCTGGGCATGATGCAGTACGTAGTCGGTTTCCTGCCGGATCTCCATCAGCACATAAAGCACCTCCGGATCGACCCGGTCGAACCAGGGGTGCAGCGGATTGAGTTGATCGCCCAGCAGCAGACGGACGGTTTTCATGCTTTAGGCGCTTCACGCCGGCAGCGCTCGGAACAGTATTTCACCTGGTTCCAGTCGCGCTCCCACTTTTTCCGCCACGAAAAGGGACGACCGCAGCACAGACAGGGTTTGCTGGGCAAAAAGGGTTTTCGGTGCATGGCCGGTCTCCGTGTCGGACTTACATCCTAGGCATTGCGCTGTCGTATCGGGGTGAATTACCTCAGGGCCGCGTCAGAGTGAACTCCAGATCGGTGATGCCCTGCTGGCCCTGCGGCCCCTGCCAATGGCGCGATTTCGATAGTATCTTGACCCGCAATCTGAAATCGAGAGCCTCCAGCTCGGCACGCTGTGCGCGATCACGTGCCAGATTCCATACCGCATTACGGAGAATTTCCGGCTCCAGAACATCGCCGCCGGTTTTGATGGTTGCGCTCAGGAGCATGGCTTCCGATGCGGTTTCCACCTGCATATGTCCATTGCGCCAGAGCAGTCGTGCGCCGGGCGCGAGATAATGCCCACGAACCGTCCAGCCGCCGACCGCTGTCCGTGCACTGGGCTGTTCAAACCACCAGGCGCCGGATTGGCCGCTGGACTCCAGTTGCAGGCCGTCGGCGACAAGGCGCACGGTCAAGGCACTGGTTTCATCGATGCCAATGCCGGCCTCCGGCCCATCTTCCGCGGCTTCGCCAAGGGCGCCCATGAGTGTGATTAATCGAAGCTCACGCCGGCGCTCGGACACATGGGTATCCACCAGGTAATTGCCGAATAGATTGAGTCCGCCACCTTTCCACCAGGTCAGATCATCTTCGCGCAACGGAATCGGACAGCGCATGGCCCGTTCGCAGCCTTCGGGCATGCTGCCGTGGACGGCAATGGCGCCGTAGGCGAGGGCATTGACGCTGATGCCGTTGGTGATCATGCCGTGTATGCCGGACTGCACCGCAGCACCGGCACTGGTGCCGGCCACGACCAGATCGCCGCGCAGAAACGCCGCCCGGACGTCCCTGAGCCAAGGATTTGGCGTGCCGTCACGGCTGAAAAAGGTTTGACGGTGCAGCCACTGATCACCGCCATCCAGAAACAGGGCTTGGACTGTATCCGGAACCGCATCAAGCGCCTTTGCATCGATGCAGGCGGCTTTTTGTTCCGCATCCAGATCGGGAAAAACACGTTCTCGCCCCAAGCTTGAGAACGCGTTTTGACGCATGGCTTGCAGAAAGGGACAGCCGCCGGTACCAGCGAAGCGCGCTTCGGCCAGCGCGGCATCCACCGGCCACCAGACCGGTTCGGCGCCGGCCTGGGTCAGCAGATCCCGGTAAAAATCGACGGCATCGAAGCCGTTCACGGAGGCCGATGTGGTGAACGCAATTCGGGGTTTTCGTCCCGGGCTGCGCTTTCCGGCTTCGGCGACCAACTGCCGGAATAGGGCGGCATCATAAGGTCGGTTTCCGCCATCAATACGGACCTGTTCGCGTTTACGGACACCGTTGTGTTGCTGGAGTTGCTCGAATGCCGACAGGATCAGGTCCTGCTCTTGAGTCAGCAATCGGTTCCAGGTTTTGGCATCGTTTTTTTCAAAACTGCTGCTCAGTGATTTTGCATTGAGCAGGGTATTGCCTACGGTGGCATGGGTATTGTCCAGCATGGTCTTGAGGGCTGCCAGTCCGGGCGCGCCGGGACGTGCTTGCCAGTAGGCCGGATCGAGGATTTCGTTAAAGCGTTCAGGTTTAATGCGGTATTGCGGCGCCTCGCGTGCTCCGGGAAATGTACGCTGGTCGGGCCGGCAATCATCGGCCAAAAGGCTTGAACAGGTGCGGTAGGAACCGCCCATCAGAATCAGCGTGGGCGGCTCGGCGGCCGGACTGGATATCGAATAAAGCAGGATCAATGCAGTAATCAGGAATTTCACGGCGGCAGCTTCGTTCTTAAAACATCATCCTACAACATCATTTCGTTCAGTTAGAAGTACAGAGCATACCGAGAGCTTGCTCGCAGGCCGGGTAGAGATGGACTAAAATAAGCCATTAATCGTTGAGAGGCGAGGTTGGTATGGCCGGAGGCTGGAGCCGCGACGGCGCAGTGCAGGACCAAATCGATGCCAGCGTTGAAGAGGCCATCGCCCGCGCACGCGGAAAACTGGCCCGCGGCGAGAGTTTGAAACATTGCGAGGAATGCGATGCCGCCATTCCGGAAGCCCGCCGTAAAGCCGTCCCGGGTGTGCGTCTGTGCATTGATTGCCAGCGCACGCAGGACGCTGATCCATCCCATAGCGGCTACAATCGCCGGGGCAGCAAGGACAGTCAGCTGCGCTGATTGCCACTCACCTTTTTTGGAATTCCCATGCATTTGAAGCAACTCCCGCTCGAGACCGTCAACGGCTGGAGCCGAAATACCCTGATGCAGACCTTGGCCATCGAATGTCTCGAAATCGGTGACGATTATCTGGTGGCCCGGATGCCGGTTGATGCCCGCACCCATCAGCCAGCCGGCCTGCTGCATGGTGGCGCCAGCATGGCGCTGATCGAAAGCATCGGCTCGATGGGCTCCTGTCTGCTTCTGGATCTGGACCGGGAGCAGCCGGTCGGCGTGGAAATCAATGCCAACCATGTGCGTGCGGTGACTGATGGCTTTGTTCGTGGCACCGGAAAACTGGTGCATGCCGGCAAGCGCACGCACCTGTGGCAGGTCGATATCCACGATGAAGGGACCGGAAAACTGGTCTGTACCGGCCGGCTGACCGTCATGGTCGTGCCGAAAACCGTCTAAAATAGCCGGCATGGAATCCCTATTCATCTCCACCGGCGTCGTGGCGCTCGCCGAAATCGGCGACAAAACCCAACTACTCGCATTCCTTCTGGCAACCCGTTTCAAGAAGCCTGTGCCGATCATCGCCGGCATTCTGGTAGCAACCATCCTCAATCACGCGCTGGCCGGCGCGATCGGCGCCTGGATTACCGCCGTGCTCTCGCCCGAAGTCCTGCGCTGGATTCTGGGCCTTTCCTTCCTCGGTATGGCGGTCTGGACGATGATTCCCGACAAGATCGAAGAGGAAGAAATGCAGGTCGCCCGGAAGTTCGGGGTATTCGGCGCCACCCTGATCACGTTCTTTCTGGCGGAAATGGGCGATAAGACGCAGATCGCGACCGTGGCCATGGCCGCGCATTATCCGAATCCGGTACTGGTGGTGATCGGCACCACGCTCGGCATGATGATTGCCGATGTGCCGGCGGTATTCATCGGCGACCGCTTCGCCGCCCGGATTCCGATGAAGCTGGTACACGGCATCGCCGCCGCCATGTTCGCGGTGATGGGGCTGGCCACGCTGCTCGGCGCAGGGGCCGGCTTCGGCTTCTAGGCGCCGCTCCACGGGCGGTCGTTGCCTTGGAAAATGCTGATCATGTTCTTGCCCTTGCGTTTCGAATCGTACATGGCGTGATCGGCACTGCGCTCCAGGGCGATCAGGTCCAGGCCATGTTCGGGATAGATCGCAGCACCGATGCTGGCAATTGCAAAGCAACGTTGTGCCAACTTGAAACGCGTCAGCTTTGAGCAGGCTGACGTAACTAAACTGCCATTTAAGGATGCGCAGTTTGATATTGCGCTTGCGTCGCAGGTGTATGAATACGTTGAGTCAATCGATGAAGCCTTGCGAGAACTTGCGCGTGTGGTGCGGCCCGGTGGGCGCGTGGCACTGGTCGATACTGATTGGGAATCGGCCGTGTGGGCGAGCC
>JBEAYK010000111.1:0-4592 GCA_041159305.1 Pseudomonadota bacterium | reverse complement strand
CTGGCTGGTCAAGCATGTAAGGCCGGCATTGGCGACCAGTTATGCCTACGTCAATCCGCCAATCGCACTGCTGCTCGGTGTGCTGTTGCTGGATGAGCCCGTCAATTCACACACCGTCACCGCCATGGTTCTGATACTCACCAGCATCGGTATCGTCACTCTGGGTAAACGCCTGCACGGTGCGTGATCAATCCACCCGGCGCCGGCGTTCGCGCAGTTCACGGCGCTGTTCCGGCGTCATGTTGCGGAATTTCTCGCGTAGCGCCTGTTGCTGCTCCTGATTCATTTCACGGTAGCGCGTAAAGGCTTTCTTCATGCGCTGGCGCTGTTCCGGCGTCATTTCCCGGAAACGCTGCTGGCGTTGCTGCATCTGTTGCCGCTGCTGCGGTGTCATGGCCTGCCAGCGTTCGCGGTTCTGCTTGATGCGCGCCTGTTGCTCCGGCGTCATCGCCGACCAGCGTTTGGCATTGTCACGGAGCTTGGCCTGGCGCTCCGGCGGCAACGTCGCCCACTTGTCTTTCATCGGCAGCAAGGTCTGCTGTTCGGCCGCGCTCAGACTTTGCCAGGCAATCGCGCTGTCGGCGGCAAGTGCCGTGCCGTTGACGGACACAAGGAGAAGAATCAGGGAAAGGATGTACTTAGGCATCTTGTGCTCCTTCGCCGTCCTGTTCGGACAGCCATTGGTAGAATTCGGCATCTTCATAAAGTTCGAGGTTTTCCAGCAGATCGGCATCGGCTGTGACCGCTGCCGGTGGGGTTTTCACGACAGGCTTGGCCGCCGTTGCGGTAGCAGGTGCTGCGGGCTTCCCGGCATCGGCTAACGTTTGCGGCGTCTTGACCGGTGCAGGCGGACGCGGAATCGCAATGGCCAGTACCGCAACCAGCGACGCGCTGACCGCGAACTCAAGCCACGGCAGGCGCCACGCGCGCTTTGTTTCCGGCGCCAGCGCTTTGGCACGCGCGTTCTGCAGCGCCAAGCGGGTGTCGGCATCGGGCGGATTGGCATCCAGCACCTGCCGGATGTCGCGTATCAATTTGTCATCATCGGTGCCGGTCATGGCCAATCCTCTGCGAGTTGTGTTTTCAATGCCGCCAGCGCGCGCGACAGATGGGTTTTGACGCTGCCTTCCGAACAGTTCATGGCCTTAGCGGTCTGCTTCACATCCAGACCTTCCCAATGCCGCAGCAGATAGGCCTGTTGTTGCCGCAGTGGCAATTGTTGCAGCGCTGTCTGCAGCCGCGCCATGGCCCGCATCTGCTGCAGGCGCTCGGCCTGCGGCAGCTGCTGCAGATCGGCGATGTCGAAGCCCGGATGGCCGTCATCCGGTTCTTCGCGCCAGGGCATCAACAATCGGCTCCAGCGTTTGCCGCGGTGGCAGTCCATGATCCGGTTCTGCAGGATGCGGTGGAACAGTGGCGGCCATTCCGAGGCATCCCTGCCACCATAGCGCTGCACCAGCTGCAGCATGGCATCCTGCACGATATCCAGGGCATCATCGCGGTGCCTGACCGCGACCAAGGCCATGCGGAATGCCCGGTGCTCGACCGAAGCCAGAAAGCGTGCCATCTGCGGATCACTCATCAGCCGTCATCATCCCGGTGCCTGCGTCCAGTCTAGCTTAAGGACGGCGCAGCACGCGCTTGGCACGCTGGTCCAGATGACGGTTGATACGGTCGCCTTTGAGGTCGAGCCGGCGTTCGATGCGGTTGCCTTGAATGTCCAGATGGCGTGCGCGCTTTTCATGACCGTTGGCGGCGGCGCGGTCGGATTTCACATCGAGACGGTCATTGATCCGGTCGCCTTTGAGGTCGAGGCGCTGATCGATGCGGTCGCCTTTGCGGTCGAGATGCACGCTGCGCGGGGTAACGGCTTCAGCCAGACCGGAAACGGCAAACAGGGCGATGAGGGCAACGGTGGATTTCAACATGGCGTTCTCCTGAAGGGGGTGTGCACGCCGGCAGTGGCGTGTACAGGTAATAACGGCAGCAGACCGGTCCGGTTGACGGCAAATATCCGGCCGTTGCCTTCCGTTCAGGAAATCACTTGTGCTCCATGCGGATTCCGGGTGCGGCGAAGGCTTGCCGGCAGTCACGGGCTTTGGCCTTTTCCAGAAAGCTCAGGACGCTGCCGGTTATCAATGCCATTTCGCTGTCCGATCCGCCACGGCCGAATGCCATATGATTGGCACCGGTAATGATGCCTTGCCATTTGCAACCGGGCGGCATGCTTTTGTAGGCTTCAAGACGGGATTCCCAGCCTGCGTTCAGTTCTTTGTCTTCAGTGCCGGTCAGTGCGTACACCGGCGCGGTGATGCCGCGCCAGGCGTTCACCGGAAAGATGCGACCCACGCCCTGCGGTGACATCGCCACATAGGCATCGAAGCCGATGCGGGTGCGCAGGCCGAGTTTGTTTTCCGCGCCGGCGGCCAGCATGACCGTAGCGGCCCCCATGGAATGACCGATCAATGCCGTGAACGGATTTTTACAGCGGCCTTGCTGCCAGGCCAGCGCGGCTTGGATATCGGCAAAGCGTCCTCGGTAGGCGGCCGGATCGGTAATCAGTGCCGCCAATCCGGCTTTGATATCCATTCCCGGGATTTTCGCGCGCAGTGCCGCGCGTCCACTTTCGGCATGGCCAAGGACGATGGTACGCCAGCCTTTGCTTTGCAGGAATTCACCGAGATAGGACAGTCCGTTTTCAGAGCCGCCGGCACCATGGCTGATAATCACCGTGCCAAGACAGACACCGACCGGTGCGTAATGCAAAGCCGGTGTTTCAGCGCCATCGCTGCGTGCGAATTGCAAGCGTTCGGCGGCCTGGGTGTGGGGAGTCAGAACAAGCAAGAGCAGAGCGATGCAGCGGTGAAATGTCATGTCGGCTACTCCGGAGGTGTGCTGAATCAACGCCGCTCTCCGGATTCGGTTGACAAGAGGATGCAGTCAGCCGCGCAGTGCCGCCGTGACCGGAAGCCGTGCGGCCCGCACCGCCGGTGCCAATCCGCCGAGAAAGCCGATGGCCAGTGCCCAGCTCAGGCCCTGCGCGACCAGACCGGGTGTCACTGCGAAATTAAACGCGACCTGGGTGAAGCCGCCGCCGAGCGTGGACACCGAGTAGTCGTTGAACAGCACATAGGCGATGCCGGCACCGAGCACGCCGCCAAGCAGGGACAGGAACATCGCTTCCGCCATCACCGAGGCCACCACCGGTGCATTGCCGAAACCGAGCGCGCGCAGTGTTCCGATTTCCGCCGTGCGCGCTGAAACCGCCGAGTACATGGTATTTAGTGCGCCGAACAGGGCACCGAAGGCCATGATGACGGTAACGATGCTGGTCAGAAATCCGATTTGACGGGTCAGACCGGAGGACTGCGAGGAGAAGTAATCTTTTTCGGTCTTCACTTCCACGTTCAGCTGCGGATCCGATTCCAGGCGACGCTTCAGGTCCTTGAACGCCTCACGGTAATTCAGCCGGACGACGACCGACGACACACCGGATCGGCCGAACGCACTCTGCACGGTATCCAGATCGGCCCACAGCTCGGAGTCATGGGCATCGCCGGTTTCGAACACGCCGACCACATCCCAGTACGAGCCGCGGAATTTCAGTTTCGCACCGACCTGCAGCCCGTCGAATTGGGTGAAGGCGCCTTTGCCGACGATGATTTCGCGCAGGCCGGGCTTGAACAGTCGGCCCGCAACCAGTTTCAGTTCCGGACGGACAGACAGGCCTTTGGGTTCGACGCCGCGCAGCGACACGTTGGCGCCCGAACTCTGGCCCTTGCGCGGAACTTCGGTGATGACGATCAGTTCGCCGGAAGCCAGCGGCAGGCGATCGGCATGCCGGGCGATGGCCGGATCCTGTTTGATCAAGGTGGCCGCGCTGCGGTCGAGGAAGCTGGCCAGTTCGCCATTGGAGCCGCCACGCAGCACGATGGCACGATTGGGATCGCCGGTGGCGGTCAGGGTTTTATTCAGTCCGGTCGACATCGACAGCATCGCCACCAGCACACCGACCACGCCGGCGATGCCGATGACGATGACCAGCGAGGCGCCGAGCCGCTGCGGAATGCTTTTCAGATTCATCAGCACGATTTCACGGATCTGGGTCAGCGTGCTCATGTCAGCGTCCCGCCAGTGCGTCAACGATTTTCAGATGCATCGCGCGCAAGGCCGGCGGCAGCCCGACCACCAGCGCCAGAAATATGGTGGTGGCCAGCGCGAATAGCCAGACGCGTGCATCGGCTTTGATCGGGTATTCCGGTGGCAGCAGTCCGGTCACTGCGCTGGCCAGCAACAGCCCGATAAGTGCGCCGATGAAACAGAGCAGGAAAGATTCGGCCAGCACTAACGACAATATGGTGCGGTCGGTGAAGCCGAGACATTTCAGTACGGCCAGTTCGGGAATGCGCTCGCGCACGGCCTGACTCATGGTGTAGCCGGTCAAAATCAGGATGGTGAAGAACACCGCGCCGGAAATGGCATTGACGATGAAACCGATGTCGCCCAGCTGCTTCAAAAAGCCGAGCTGGAATTCCTGCTCGCTCTGGGTTTTGGTTTCTTCCGAGGAGTTTTCGAACTTGCGGTCGATTTCG
>JBEAYK010000110.1:0-5490 GCA_041159305.1 Pseudomonadota bacterium | reverse complement strand
TATCACCCGCAATTTGCAGATCGTTGCCGGCTATGCCTATCAGGACGCCGAACTGACCCGCGCCCTGTCGGCTTCGGTTCCGGCCGGCAAGGTGCTGCCCCTCGTTCCTGAACACTCAGGCTATGTCTGGGGCCGTTGGGATATCAATACCCACTGGGGGCTCGGACTCGGCATCAATGGTCGGGGCTCGCTGCCGGGTTTCAGCCGTATCGATGCCGCCGTCTATTACAAGGCCAGCGAACACCTGAAGCTCCAGGCCAACATCGAGAACCTGGCTGACAAGCGCTATTACGCTTCGGCGCACAACGACAACAACATCAGCATCGGATCGCCGCGGGAAGTGAAGCTGAGCGCACACCTCGATTTCTGAAGCCTCGCCGGTACTGTTAGAATGGCGGAATGATTCGATTCCTCGCTGTACTGCTGTTACCGCTTTCCGCCGTCGCCACGCCGGCGGCAATCGAAGCCTGGCCGCTTCCGGCAGGGACCGCGGCGGCACAGCCGAGCCTGAGCCAGGGTACGAATGGGGCCGTGAATCTGAGCTGGATCGAGCGCAGCGGCAACGGCCATCGGCTTAAATTCGCACGTTTTGCCAATGCCCGTTGGTCCGCAACACGCACCATCGCCGAAGGCGACAACTGGTTCGTGAACTGGGCCGACTTTCCGAGCACAACGCAATTGCCGGACGGCACGCTGTGGGCCCACAATCTGGTGAAGTCGGCCAAGGGCACCTATGCCTATGATGTGGTGCTCTACCGTTCGGATGACGGTGGCACGAGCTGGTCGGCGCCGATCCGCGTCAACGATGATGGCACGCCGACCGAACACGGGTTCGCCACTCTTTGGCCGTGGTCGAAAAATGAATTGGCCATCGCCTGGCTGGACGGCCGGAATACGGGTGCGGCACCGTCCCATGACGGGCATGCCGGACACGGACCGACGGGCAAGGCCATGACCCTGCGTACGGCGGTATTCAACCGCAAAGGCCACAAGACGGCTGAATCGCAATTGGATGCGCGCACCTGCGACTGCTGCCAGACCGATGCGGCCGTGACTGCCAACGGTCCTGTCATCATTTACCGCGACCGCGATCCAAAGGAAATCCGCGATATCTACACCGTACGCCATATTAATGGCCGGTGGCAGAGCCCGAAAGTGGTCGCCGCCGATCAGTGGCTGATGCCCGCCTGTCCGGTGAACGGCCCGGCCATTGCCGCACATGGTTCATCACTGTGGGCGGCATGGTACACGGGCAGTGGCAATACACCGAAAATCCGAATGACCTACTCGGGCGACAGTGGTACCACATTCGCGCCGGCACGAACCTTGCGCAGCGGGCAAAGCATACTGGGCCGTGTCGATCTGGCGGCGGATGCCGGCGGCGCATGGCTGCTGTGGACTGAGGAAAGCGCCGCACAGACCCTCTGGTTAAAGCGCTTTGGAAAAAATGCAGGCAACGGCGAAAATCCGATCCTGCTAGCCACGCTCAAAGCGCGTGGACATGGTACCGGCTTCGCACGCATGCAACAGACCGCGGATGGGCTGTATGTGGTCTGGACCGATGTCATCGATGGCAAGCCTGTGCTGCGTGGTGCACGCGCCAAATAGGCTTTCCCGATTGAATTACGGACCCCATCGCGCTATGGTAGAGGCACTCACCGCAGCCAACGACAGGAGTCGCCCGTGGCCTACCAATACCAGACCGTCTGGAAACAAATCACCCCGGAATTGATCACCGAATTGACCGATTTCTGGGTCCGCGAAAACGCCCTGCCGAAAGGCGCACAGCCCGCCCGCCGCGCCGAACAGGTGGTGATCGTCATGCGCGATGATGCCGACGGCAGCATCGTGGCGGTCAGCTCGGTCATCGCGCGCGTGGTTCCGCGTCTGCGCCAGGTTCTGTACTACTACCGCACCTTCTGCGCCGAGAAACACCGCCGCAACAACACCAGCATTCCGATCATGCAGGCGACCCAGACGGCCCTGCGCGACTACAACCTCAGCCTGCCGAAGCCGGAAGCCATCGGCATCATCGTCGAAATCGAAAGCACCTACATCAATCAGCGCTATCCGGAAGCGTTCTGGGAAGCCACCAAGTTCGGTTTCATCGGCTACTCGCCGCGTGGACTGCCGGTGCGCGTCCATTACTTCACCGGTTTCAAACTGCAGCCGCCGGTGCGCATCGCACGAGCGCAGGGGCGTGCCGCAGGCTCGGCTCCGGCAGGCAGACCGCGACGCCGCACGAACTGAATGCGCCAATAAAAAACCCCGCCTTGGCGGGGTTTTTTATTGAGGCGGAAAGCTTACTTCTTCGGCGCCTGTTCGCTCATTTTGGAGACGAACTCGATGTACTCCCGAAAGTCCATCTTCTGGTCTTTGTTTTTGTCGTAATCGGCGAATTTCGGCTTCGGATCCTTGGCCGCCTTCACGCCCGGCAAAGCGTTGAATTCAACCTGTTCCAGGGTCTTGTTGCCGTTCTTGTCGGCTTCCTGGAAGATCTGGCCGAGGCGTTGCATCACCATGGCCTGGCGGCGCTCGGCCACCACGCCGTTCTTGAACTCATCGTAGCTGAGCTGCTTGTTGTTGTCCTTGTCGAGCGCGGCGAACATCTTGTCGATGCCTTGCTCGATGTTGCCGCCGTTGCCTGCAGCCGGTTTGCTGGCGGCCGGTTTCGCGGGTGCAGGCTTGGTCTGCGCCTGCGCCGCGGTAAACCCGAGTGCGGACAGCAGCAGAAGCGCTTTCAATGTATTTTTCATGGTGTGGCATTCTCCGTAGCAGGAATATCGGATTCGAACGTAATCAGTTCGCGGATTTCGCCGGTGCGCAGGCCGACCATCATCGGATTGCGGACACCCGGCAGGAAGCTGATATCGAAAATCTCGCTGATATCGCCGTCGAAGCGGACCCATTGCAGTACATCGCCGCTGGTGAGCGACACGATCTGCACGCCGCACCAGGGTTCGGCATCCCGCTTCTTCAGCTCGTCATCGAGGTCGAGACCTGAAAACCGGCCGTTGCGAGGCTTGGACAGCCCAACCGCGGCAACGTTCCCGATCATCGACAGTCCGCGCAGGAAGCCCGGACAGAAGGTAAACGGCACGAAGGATTTGGTCTCGAAATCGACCCAACCCAGATAGCCGGTGCCGGCGTTCAGCACCCATAGCTTGCCGTTGTGCCAGCGCGGCGAATGCGGCATCGACAGGCCTTCACAGACGATTTCGTCGGTTTCGATATCGATGACGACGCCGCCGTCCCGGCGGCGGTCCCGCCAGCCGTCCACGGAATCGCTCTTGCAGACAGCGGTGACGTACTTGGGCTCGCCGTCCTTCATGGCCAGACCATTGAGGTGGCATCGGTCTTCCGGCGCCAGCTTGCTGATGAACGAGGGCTTCCAGATGGCGCGGAAGCTGTGCACCAGATCGAGTTCGGCAAGACAGGAATACTTGGTGTTGACGAACACGACCTTGCCGTTGTTGCGGATGCCGAGCTCGTGGATGTCGAGATCACCGATGGTCTGCGCATTGCGCGGCACATAGCAGCGGTCGAACACTTTGTGGATGACCTGGTTCTTGCGCAGTACATTCTCGAAGCGCCAGAGCTGGTAGAGGCCGCCGAGATAGATGCGCTGGCGGTTGCCGACCACGCCCATGGCGCGCTCGAAGATGCGCTCGAAGAAGGACACCCGGCCGTTCGGATCGCTGCCAACCAGATACAGACGGCCGGTCTGGTAGGAAGTGACCGCCAGGGAAATGGAATGACTGGCCAGCCACGCGCCGAATCCGCGGGAACAGCTTTTCTCCACCTTCAGTTTGGTGATGTCTTTCGGTTTGGCTTTCTCGCCCGCACCATCAGCGCTTTCGGCAACAGTTTGAATCTGCGGTTCCGCCGCCGGGGACTCGCTATTCTGCACGGTTTCTTCGGCGGGTGCCGCAGCCTGATCGGGCGTGGCGGATTCGTCTTTCGGGGTCTTCTTATTGGCCAAGTGCTTCTCCATCTTCGGATAGTTGCCGGCGTCATGCCGACTCGATTTCATTCTAACAGCAGCAGTCGCTTCAGGTAAAAAAAAGCCGGCTTGCGCCGGCTTTTTTCGTTGTTGCAGGACTTACCAGGTGAAACGGACGCTGACCTGGCCGCCGAACACGCTTTCATACGCGCCGCCGTCTTTCCAGTTCAGACCGCCGCTGAACAGCATGTTGCCGTACTTGACGGTCGCGCCGCCTTCGAACAGGGTGCTGTTGCCGCTGGTGTCCACGTTGCCGGTCAGCACGCCGCCAATGATGTAATCATTGCTGGCGTTGCTTTCGTTGACGTAGCTCAGCGAGGCGTATGGGGCCCAGGAGTTACCGCCGCCCATATCCATGGTCTTGCGCAGCGACACGCCCAGACGGGTCTGCGAGGACTTGCCGTCATCCAGAACGAATCCGCCCTGGTTGTAATCGACGTTGTCCAGATCGACATCCATGCTGCTGTACTGGAACTGCGGTTCGACGATCAGACCGGACGATGTCTTGAAGCCGTAACCCATTTCCAGACTGTAGCCGTCGGCCTTGCCGTCGAAGCTGAAGTCATCGCCGCCGCCGTTGCCGTCACCGTCGAAGTCCATCGAACGGTAGGACAGGTCGGCGTAGAAGCCATTACCCGGCGTGTAGGTCACATAGCCACCGATGGTTTTCGCATCGATGCTGGTGCGGCCGCCGATGGTCGGTTTCGCTGCCGTCGGACACGCCGCCGAGCAGACCGGCCGTCCATTGGCTGTTGAAGGCATAGCCGGCACCGAACTCGATACCCGAGTTCTTCATGTCGAAGCTCTGATCGCCGCCCAGACCGAAGTTGTCACGACCGCCATCCGGATTCAGACCGCCGTCTTCGGTGAAGGCCCGCAGCCACAGACCGGCCGCACCTTGGTAGTCGGCAACCTGGGCGTTGCCGCCAGTCGCGTTCTTGAAGCCGGCATTCATCAGGCTATTGCTGCTTCCGCCGGACTTGAAGTCACGCTTGGTGCCTTCGCGCTGGAACACGGTGCCGACGCCCAGGTGCCAGAGGTTCTGCACGGTCGGGGCGATGGAGCTCATGGCCACGCCGGTCGGGGTCAAACCGGTGATTTCGAAGCCGAGCGAGAACAGGTCGTTGGTGCCGCTGTAGTTGATCTGTTTGACCAGTTCGTATTCCAGGGTATACAGGCTGTCGGTGTCGACATCCACGATGCCCAGGTTGAAGTTGGCCGCGGTGCTGGTGCCGCTGACGAACACGATGTCGATCAGCTCACCGTCCACCATATCCTGCAGGCTCGGGTTTTCATTCAGATACACGTCGATCACGTTGGCGGTGTTGCTGACCACGTTGCCCTCGATGTACAGACGGTCGGCCAGCATGCTGGTGCCGTTGGCGTCGACCACGATTTTACCGGTACCGGCAAAGTCGCCGAAGATGGTCAGGGCGTCGTTCGCTGCACCGTCTTCCATGTGGATGGAACTGCCGTTGTTGGTGAAT
>JBEAYK010000109.1:0-5156 GCA_041159305.1 Pseudomonadota bacterium | reverse complement strand
CATCGAGCCGGTGTTCGCGCATCAGGCGGCGGGAAAAGGCGGATGCGCGCATGCGGCGCGGGCGTGACATGGGAAAGGACATGGGCGACTCCGGGATCAGTGGGATTATTTTAAGCCCATTAGCGGTCATGGCGCGGCAGATGCCCAGCTGTTACAATCTTCTGCAAGGGGAGGGACCGCTTTGCACCTAAATCGCCATGGCGGCTAAAAGCCATCTTTATCAGCATCTTAGCAAGGCACACGACCTGGCATCGGCGGCCGAAATTCTGTGCGCCTATATTCGCGATCGCGGCATTTCCCAACAGCCCCGCTGCCTGTGGCACCTGCATTCACCGCATTATCAGGTGCTGGGCCATCAATCCCTGCCGATCCTGAGCATGCAGGACATCCGTATGCTTGAAAGCGCAGCGTCGGAAGATTTCAGCCGATGGGCCGAATCCCCGGTGGTTCTGGCAAGACACCGCCAGTCGCATTTCATCCTCGATATGAATTGTGCGGCCGCTGCGGCGCAGGATATGCAAGAAGAACTTCACGACGCCACCCCGATGCTCCGCTACCTGATGGCCAGAGACCAGTGTGATTTGCAGCAGCAACAGCTGATGAAATCCGAAAAACTGCAGCAGGCATTATTTGACATCAGCAATCTGGCTTACAACGAGCACGACACCGCCGTGCTGTTCCGGAAACTGCACGACATCATCGCCAGCCTTGTGTATGCCGAGAACTTCTTCATCATCAACTACAACGAAAGCAAGGCAACGATGCAGTTCCTGTACTACGCCGACAGCGTCGACAAGGAACCGGTCGACCCCGACATCGAATGGGACAAAGACATGCTGGCCAACAGCGTGACGCTGGCCATGCTCAAATCTAAGCAATTCGCTTGGGACAGCTCCGAGGCCCTGCTGGACCGCTTCGGACTGGCCAGGGACACCGAGCTCGGCCCGGAAAGCGTGGACTGGATGGGCATCCCGATGCTGGATAAAGGCACGGTGGTCGGCGGCCTGGTCATCCAGAGCTATCTGTCCGACAAGCGTTATACGCAGGCCGACCTCAATCTGATGTCCTTCGTGGCGGAGCATATCCGTCAATCGCTGACACGCCGGGCCCAGACCGAAGAACTGGAGCGCATGGTGGGCGAGCGCACCGCCAAACTCAGCCAGGAAATCCGCGAGCGCGAGCGTTCGGAAATGATCCAGTCGGCCTTGTTCAACATTACCCGGCTGGCCAGCCAGAGCGAAACCCTGGAGCAGTTCTATCCGGCCATGCACAGCATCGTCGGCCAGCTTCTGGATGCCAAGAACATCTATGTCGCCTTCATCGACGGCAGCGGTTCGGCCCTGCATTTTCCGTATTACATTGATGAGCGCAGCGAGGGCCCGATAAACACACGCGCGGTTTCCAACGGACTGACCGAATGGGTACTGCACAAGCAGGCGCCCGTGCTTCTGAATGAACGCGATATCCAGCGCCTCAAGCAGGATGGGCTCGCGGTCATCAAAGGTTCCGTGCCGCAATGCTGGCTCGGCGTACCGCTGCTGAGCCGCGGCCGCGCCATCGGCGTCATCGCATTGCAGAGTTATGACAGTGAGGATGCCTACTCGAGCAAAGAGCAGGAACTGCTGATGTTCGTCAGCAGCCATATCGCGCAGGCCCTGGAGAAAATCGAATCCGCCAACCGTCTCAAACAGGCCTATGCCGAAATGGAGTCGAACATCCAGCACCGGACCCAGGAATTGGAAATGAGCAACCAGGCCCTGCGTGAACAGATCAGCCGACGCGAGGAAGCCGAGCAGAAACTGAAATACGATGCCATGCATGACCAGTTGACCGGACTGGCCAACCGCAACCAGCTCTACGAGCGCCTGAAGCAATCACTCAGTCTTTACCAGAACAATCCGGCCCGGATGTTCGCGGTGTTCTTCATCGACCTCGACCGCTTCAAGATCATCAACGACTCCATGGGCCACTGGGTCGGCGACGAACTGCTGAAGACCGTCGCTGAACGCATCCAGCGCTGCGTGCGCAAACCCGATCTGGTCGCACGTCTGGGCGGCGATGAATTCGCGGTCATCCTGAACAGCATCCGCAATGTCAACGAGTCGCGGCTGGTGGCCGAGCGCATGCTCAACGAATTCAATGAAGCCATTTTCATCCAGGGCAAGGAACTGTTCATCACGCCCAGCATCGGCATCGCGATATCCCACGAGCGGCATCATGATCCCGATGAAATCCTGCGCGACTCCGATATTGCCCTGTACCGCTCTAAGGAGCTCGGCCGCAACCGCTTCACCTTCTTCGATGACGCCCTGCACCAGTCGGCGCTGAAAACCCTGATGATCGAAGGCGATCTGCGCCGGGGGCTTGCCCGCAGCGAACTGTTCCCGCATTACCAGCCGATCAGCGACCTGGTCACGGGACGCACGCTCGGCTTCGAAGCACTGATGCGCTGGCGCCACCCGGAACGCGGCATCCTGCTTCCGGCCGACTTCTCCGACATCGCCAAGGAAACCGGCCTGATCGAGCAGATCGACTGGTGCATCTACGAGCAGGTCTGCCGGGACCTGCCGGTCTTGCTCGATGCCGCCAGCTATGTCAGCATCAATGTGTCACCGCGCCATCTGGGTCACGAGAATTTCGCCAACCGTCTGTTGGCCTTGTTGGCGGAATACGGCGTGTCACCGCACAATCTGACCATCGAAGTCACCGAAGACGCCCTGATCGAGCATCCCGAGCTCGGATTGAAACTGCTGACCCAGCTCAAGCATGCCGGCTTCAAGATCAACCTCGATGATTTCGGAACCGGATACTCTTCATTTTCCTATCTGCATAAGTACCCGCTGGATTGCCTGAAGATTGACCGCAGTTTCATCGCCACGCTGACCGACAATCCCAACAACAAGACCTACCACCTGATCCACGCCATTCATGCCCTCGGGCTATCCTTGGGGCTGAACGTCATCGCCGAGGGTGTCGAAACCGAAGCGCAGCGCGAATGCCTGATGGCAATCGGCGTCAAGACCGGACAAGGGCATCTTTTCATGCCCTCGCATGACATCGAGGACATCGGTTCGGTGCTGAAGATCGCTATGCTGTAACCATGCCTTCGGCGCGCATCCAGGCCAGCGTATCCGCCATCAACTGCGGCAAGGGCGTTTCCCGGTAGCCAAGCTGGGCAATCGCCTTGCCGGAATCGACTTTCAGGTGATGGCAGGTCATGGCCACGGCAGCCGGCGTGATCTGCGGCATTTTGCCGGTCACCGCCGCGCTCATTTCACTCAATTGCCCGACGATGCGCAGCACCGCCTGCGGCATCGCCCGCTTGGCCGGCGGACGTCCGGATAACTGCGCAGCCAGCTGCACGAGCTCCAGAAAACTGGCATGACTGCCGCCGAGCAGAAAGGATTCATTGCGCAGCCCGCTCTGCCAGGCACGGACCTGGGCTTTGGCGATTTCACGGACATCGGCGAAGGCGCCGGATCCCGGTGGAACGCCGGGCAGGGTACCGTCGTGCACCATCTTGACCAGGCGCGCCCAGTTGTTACGGTCACCGGGACCCAGCACATGCGAGGGATTGAATACCAGATAGGGCAGGGACGCCTGCCGGACCGCCTGCTCGCCGAGAAACTTGCTGCGTTCGTAATTGATCCAACTTTCGCCGCCGCGCTGCGGCAGGGTTTCGGTCAGGGTTTCATCGACCAGATGCGAATAGGCCGAAACACTGGAGGTGTGCACGAAACAGCCGACACCGTTGGCTTCAGCGGCGGCCAGCAGACGTTGGGTGCCGGCGATATTGGTTTCGTTCTGTGTCTCGCGATCGCGTGACCAGGCGCTGGTATTGGCGGCGCAGTGAAAGACCGCGTCCACATTCTGGCATGCCGCGTTCAGCGCACATTGGTCCTGCAGACTGCCGCGCACCGGCTCGGCGCCGGCATCCGCAAGCTGCGCATCCGAAGCCGCGCTGCGCGAGAGTGCCCGCACCCCATGTCCGTTGACCACAAGTTCACGTAGCAGATGGCCGCCGACGAAACCGCTGGCGCCGGTTAGCAATACATTGGCCATGGTCGCCAATCTCCGATGATTTCCGTTAGTGTATGCGCATAAGCGCCGGTTTTGCGACAATAGGCGAATGAACCCTGAAAGCCATCCATTGCATGCCGACCTCTGCCGGGGCCTGGATGCGCTCGCACTCGACCGACGCCACGCCGGTAAGCTCCTGGACTATCTGGACCTGTTGGTGCGATGGAACAAAACCTACAACCTGACCGCGATCCGTGACCCGAAAGACATGCTGGGCAAGCATCTGCTGGATTCGCTGGCCATGCATCCGTATTTCACCCAGGCATCGCTGGCCGATCTCGGCACCGGTCCGGGTCTGCCCGGCATTCCGCTGGCCATCATCCGGCCGGAGGCTTCCGTCAGCCTTGTCGAGAGTAACGGCAAAAAAGCCCGCTTTCTGCGCGAAGCGGTGCGCCAGCTCGGTCTCGACAACGCCCGCGTCATCGAGTCACGGGCCGAGGCGGTGGCCGAAGAGGGCGGTTATGCCGCCATCACCGCCCGTTATGCCGCCATCACCGCCCGGGCCATGGATCGCCTCGCCGGCATACTCGCCGTCGGCGGCCATCTATTGGCACCGGACGGCGTACTGTTGGCAATGAAAGGCCCCCGTATCGCGGATGAAATCGCAGAGTTGGATGCCCGCTGGCAGGTCAGGGCCATTCACCCGTTGCACGTGCCGGGTCTGGATGCCGAACGCCAACTGGTGGTGGTCGGCCACGCCGCATCTCCATAAAAATTTACAGTTGCCGCGCCAAAGACCGCCGGCATTGGGCATAATGGAGGGCTGGAAGTCGCCGGTTACTGGAAGCTGAATGAGCCGCATCATCGCTATCGCCAATCAGAAAGGCGGGGTTGGCAAGACCACCTCCGCCGTGAATCTGGCTGCCGCCTTGGCCGCCACGCCGAAAAAAGTGCTGTTGGTCGATCTTGATCCCCAGGGTAACGCGACCATGGCCGCCGGCTTCGACAAGCGCGAGCTGGAACATGCCATCACCGAACTGCTGCTGGGCGAATCTTCAATCGAGCAGGTACTGCGCCGCAGCGAAGAAGGCTTCGACCTGATTCCCGGCAATATCGACCTGACCGCCGCCGAAATC
>JBEAYK010000108.1:0-4649 GCA_041159305.1 Pseudomonadota bacterium | reverse complement strand
CGAAGTCAATGAATGGGCATGGTCCTCGGTCTGTGCAGATGACAGGATGCATGCGCCCGGGTCTCCGCTGATTGGTGATGCCGATGCCGCTCGCGTGTTCCGCAAGTCCTCAGCAGCTGAGCGCGAACCGGCCTTGATGGGGTTTATTGACAGGGCGCAAGCGGCAGAATGGCCGGTGCTGCTCGATGATGAAAGCATCAGCATCGGTTTTGGTGCTCAGACGCGTCTTTGGCCGCGGGCTGATTTCGTATTGCAGGATGACATGCTGACCGGAAAGGCGCAGGCTCTGCCGGTGGCGATGGTCACCGGTTCCAATGGCAAGACCACAACCGTCCGTTTACTGGCCTCCATGGCGCGTGCTTCGGGACTGGCCAGCGGTCATAACTGTACCGATGGCCTTTTTTTCAACGGCGAACTGATTGAAGCCGACGATTACTCCGGGCCGGCCGGAGCGCGGGCGACGCTGCGCCATCCGCAGGTTCAGGCTGCAATCCTTGAAACCGCCCGTGGCGGTTTGTTGCGTCGTGGTCTGGCGACCGATCAGGCCGATGTCGCCGTGGTCACCAATGTCAGTGAAGATCATTTCGGTGAATACGGTGTGTTCACTCTTGATGATCTGGCCCGGGTAAAGCTTTCGGTAGCTCGCGGCCTCAAGGCTGATGGCCTGCTGGCCTTGAATGCCGCCGACCCGATGCTGGTCAAGCATTGTTCGATCCATGATGGGGCAATTGCCTGGTTTGCGCGTGACTGGAGTCATCCGGTTCTGGCGCAGAAGCGCATGGAAGACGCCTCCGTATGTGGTATCGAGGGCGGACGTCTTTTGGTCTCGGCGGGTGGCGTCGTACAGGATTTCGGGGATATTGCCGCGATGCCACTCAGTTTCGGAGGAATGGCCGGCTATAACCTTGAGAATATCGCCGGTGCGGCGCTGGCGGCGGTGCTGTTGGGCTTTGATCCCAATGCCATCGCAGCATGCCTGCAAAGCTTCGGCCAACGCCATCAGGACAATCCGGGCAGACTGCAATCTTGGCAGTTCGGCGATGTTCGGGTATTGATGGACTATGCGCACAATCCCGAGGGCATGCGTGGCTTTCTGGATATTGCCAAGGCGCTGCAGGGCAATGGCCGTTTGGCGGTCCTGCTTGGCCAGGCCGGAAACCGTGAAAACGATGACATCGTCAAGCTGGCTGAAACCGTGGCGCTATACCATCCGGGGCAGGTGGTATTGAAGGAGATGGCCGGCTATGAACGAGGCCGTGCCGTGGGCGAGGTGCCCGCCTTGCTGCACAGTGCCTTGTTGCAGAATGGTCTGGCTGCCGATTGTCTGCAAATCCAGCTGGATGAAGTCCGGGCCGTGCGCGATATCCTGCACTGGGCCCGTGCCGGGGATGTTTTAGCACTTCCGGTGCATGGCTTGGCCGAACGAGAGGCCGTCCAGGAGCTTTTGGATGCCATGCAGGCGGTGTCCTGGCGTGCCGGCGAGAGGCTCCCGGAAATGCGCCCGAGCGCCGACATTTCTGACGCCGGGGTCTGAATCCGTTAAAATTAGGGTGAATTTTCCTCTGGCCATCCTATGACCTGCCGTACCCGTTTCGCCCCGAGCCCTACCGGTTTCCTGCACATCGGCGGTGCCCGTACCGCACTGTATTGTTATCTCGAAGCGCGTCGCCGCAACGGCGTGTTCGTTCTGCGTATCGAAGATACCGATCGTGAACGCTCGACGCAGGCGGCGGTCGATGCCATCTTGCATGCGATGGACTGGCTCGGACTGGAATACAACGAGGGTCCGATTTACCAGACCGATCGTCTGGACCGTTACAAGCAGGTGGCCGAGCAACTGGTGGCCGAGGGCAAGGCTTACTATGCCTATGAAAGCAAGGATGAGCTTGAAGCCATGCGCAATGAAGCGCTGGAGAAGAACGAGAAGCCGCGCTATAACGGGGCCTACCGCGATGCCAATGCACCCTGGCGCGATGATCCGAACCGGGTCATCCGTTTCCGCAATCCGCAGGACGGCACGGTCGCCTGGGACGACAGCATCAAGGGCCGCATTGAATTTTCCAATACCGAGCTCGATGATCTGGTGATTTTCCGCTCCGACGGTTATGCCACTTATAATTTCGCGGTGGTGGTCGATGATCTGGACATGGGCATCACCGACGTCATCCGCGGCGACGATCATGTCAACAATACGCCGCGTCAGATCAATATCTACAAGGCCTTGGGCGATTTCATGCCGCGCTTCGCGCATATGCCGATGATTCTCGATCCGGAAGGCGCCAAGCTGTCGAAGCGGCATGGCGCCGCCAATGTCATGCAGTACCGCGAAGACGGTTACCTGCCGCATGCCTTGTTGAACTACCTGGTCCGTCTGGGCTGGTCGCATGGCGACCAGGAAATATTCAGCCGCGCCGAGATGTTCGATCTGTTCAAAATCGAGGACGTCAACGCCAAGGCCTCGCGTCTGGATCCGGCGAAACTGAATTGGATCAACCAGCATTATCTGAAGACTGATGCGCCGGAAGCAGTGGCCAGTCACCTGCGCTGGCATTTGGAAAGTGCCGGTTATGACCTCGACAAAGGACCGAACCCGGCCGACGTGGTTGTTGCACTTCGCGATCGCGTGCATACGCTCAAGGAAATGGCGGAGAAGGCCAAATGCTGGTATTGCCCGCTCACCGAGGCCGACATCGACGCTGCTGCCGCGGCCAAACAGCTCACGTCTGCCGTGCGCGAACCCTTGTCTGTGTTCACCGGAAAGCTGGACGCTTTGCCGGAGTGGACGCTTGCCGGCGTGCATCAAGCCTTTACCGATACCCTGGCGGAGTTGAATCTGGCCATGGGCAAGGTCGGCCCGGCCATCCGTGTTGCTATAACCGGTTCAACCGCATCGCCATCAATTGACCACACGGTCTATCTGTGCGGTCGGGAAACCGCACTCGCGCGCCTGCAGGACGCCATCGGAGCATTGCCGCAATGAATTCGGGCGCGCCGGCCTGCACGCATCCGCACCACCATGTGCATGGTGCCGGCGCCTATCTGGATGCCGTCAAGGAAGCCTGTGCCGAGCGCGGCCTGAGGTTGACGCCGATTCGCGAGCAGGTCCTGCGTCTGATTGCCCAAAGCGGAAAACCAGTCAAGGCCTATGATTTGCTCGAGCAGATGCGTTCGGAAGTCGGTGCCAATGCGCCGCCGACCGTGTACCGCGCGCTTGATTTCCTGATGGCCAACGGCTTCGTCCACAAGCTGGCATCCATCAATGCCTTTGTGGCCTGTCATCATCCCAGCATCCGCCACACTGTACCGTTCCTGATTTGCGACCGCTGCCAGTCGGCCATCGAGCTGGAAGATGAGTCCATCGCCAAGTCGCTCGATGCCAAAGCCCAGGCGCTCGGCTTTGCGCCAGGTGCGCAGGTGCTCGAAGTCCATGGCTTGTGCCATAACTGTCAGATATCGGAAGTATCCGCATAATGAAAACGCCGGCTTTTGCCGGCGTCGTTCATTAATCAAATTGGATTGATTAACTAAGAACGGGAATTCCGAAAGGGTAGCTACTTTCCTTACCCTTAAAGCCGTTTATTGAAGAACTGACTGAATAAAAAAACCAAACCAAAGCCAGTGCAATCCATACAGGCCAGATAACTAAAACACCAATTCCCAAAGTAACAATTACAAACAAGTAAGTTGCGGCCATTGCTAAGGTCATTGCGAGGTGAAAATTAAAAGTAGCCGCTGCATGCTTTCGAATAAAAGACGATTCATCTTTCTTGATAAGCCATACAATTACACCAGCAATCATGCCACCTACGCCAGCCGTTAAGCTTGTTAATAGAGCAAGTAGAATTGCAGCCAAATGCACGCCGCCGGCCCATTTGTTTTGATCTTTTACGACATTATCTTCCACGACTTTCTCCAGAGTTGGGGGGGGGCGACATTACCTTAGCGCAAATCCCTTGTTTTTGCACCGTTCCGGCTAGAGCTGATTCCTGAGGTCGGCCAACAAATCGGCCTGGCTCAGAATCTCCAGCTCATGGCCGGTTTCGCGCCAAGGCTCCTGCAATGCCTTGTCGTACCAGTCGCGCATGCCGGCCAGTGCCAACAGTCGCTGCGCGTAGGCATTCGCCGCATCACTCAGGGGCAGGCCGTAGCTTTGAATACGGAACGCCACCGGCGCATAGAATGCGTCGACGGCGCTAAAGGACGTCCCGACCAGAAACGGTCCTCCGAAACGCGCCAGTCCGTCCTGCCAGAGCGCGTCAAGGCGGGCAAGATCCGCCAGCAGGTCCGGTTTCATGGCGTGTAGTTGCAGACGCAGTCCACAGTTCATCGAACACTGGTTGCGTAGGGCACTGAATCCCGAATGCATTTCCGCTGATGCCGAGCGTGCCCAGGCCCGCACGGCGCGGTGTTGCGGCCAGACACCGGCATGCGATTCGGCGAGATATTCAATGATGGCCAGAGAGTCCCAGATGACCGTGTCGCCGTCATGCAGACAGGGCACCCGGGCATTCGGTGAAAACCGGCTGAAATTGGCGTGGTTGGATTCCTCAAACGGCACCAAGATTTCGGTGAACGGGATTTGAAGTTCCGTCATCAGCAACCAAGGGCGCAGCGACCAGGAGGAATAATTGCGGTTGGCGATATACAGG
>JBEAYK010000107.1:0-4683 GCA_041159305.1 Pseudomonadota bacterium | reverse complement strand
ATCCAGATATCCCGGGGTGTAATCGGCCAGATTGATGTACACACTCAGCGCCGAATTGAGCGCCAACAGGGAAACCACGCACAGGGATCCGGCCGTCAATAATCCCCAATAGGCCAGGAAGCGCAGGAGTTTGGGCTTCGGTGCCGGTACGCGCCAAATCCGGTTGAAGGCCTTCTCCACGCTCCACATGGTCAGCCCGACTGAAAGCAACAAGGCCATTACACCCTTTGCCGGCAGGGTCCGGGTGCTGTCGGTGAAAGTGCGCAGGCTCTGTTCGAGGTTGTCGGCAACACCCGGCACGAAATTATCGAACATGAAATCGACCAGATTCTGCGTCCACTGGTCGAAAATCGGAAAAGCCGCCAGCACGGCAAATACCACGGCGGCGAACGGCACCACCGCCAGAATGCTGGTATAGGAAAGCGATCCTGCCGATTCGAAGCAGCGGTCATCGATGAAGCGTTTGAGAAGATGGCGTGCAAAATTGCCGATTTTATCGACATTATGTGCATGCGGACCTTCCAATAGCTTTGTTTTGAGCCTGTGCATTGTTAAAGTATAGCAATGCCCACAGCCAGGCGCTGACATGACCGAAATCCTCATCCTCTACTACAGCCGGAACGGCTCGGTCGAGCAACTCGCGAACTTCATCGCCCGCGGCGTCGAAGAAAGCGGATGCGTGGCTCGTCTGCGCTGCGTTCCGGCAGTTTCGGCCAATCACCTTGCCACCGAACCTGCGGTTCCCGAGACCGGCGCGCCCTTCGTGACCAAACAGGATCTCGCCGATTGTGCCGGCCTGATTCTCGGCAGCCCTACCCGTTTCGGCAACATGGCGGCGCCGATGAAATACTTCTGGGACGGCACCGGTGCCGAATGGGCCAGCGGAGCCTTGGCCGGCAAACCGGCGGCGGTATTCACATCAACGGCGACCATGCACGGCGGTCAGGAATCGACACTGCTGAGCATGCTGCTGCCGCTGTTGCATCATGGCTGCCTGCTGGTCGGCATTCCGTTCACCGAGTCCCGTCTGTCCAGTACCCGGACCGGTGGTACGCCCTACGGTGCCAGCCATGTCAGCGGCGGCGACGGCAAACAGCCATTCAGCGAAGACGAAACCGAGCTGGCGAAAGCACTCGGTCGCCGAGTCGGTGGCATTGCACTGAAGCTGGGCGCATGAACGCACTCGCTTCCCGCGCCAGCCTGGCCAAGCGCTATGCCGTTCTTGGCATATTCAGCCTGCTGATCTGGATGATCGCCTGGCTGACATGGCTATCACCTTCGGAGCTGCTCCCGAAATCGGTCGCAACCGGCCTGGCCGTAGCACCGATGCTCCCGGCTGCCCTGCTCGCCCTGTTTCGTCGGCCATCCGCGGTATTCTGGGGCGGCGTCGCGGCATTGCTGTACTTCTGTCATGCCATTACCGAGCTTTGGACGGTACCGGACACTTGGCCGATGCCATTGGTGGAATTGCTACTGGCGCTCTGGATCATCTTCGCCGGCAATTGGGACGGACTGAAAGCCAAACTGTTCAAGCGCGGTGATACCTGAAGCGGGTAAAATAGCGACAACCTGGAGATGTGCATGAATTCCCTTCTGATCCTGACCACCGGCGGCACCATCGACAAGATCTATTTCGATGACAAATCCGACTATCAGGTCGGTGAACCGCAGATCGGCCGGATTCTCAAGGAACTGGGGGTGGTGATTCCATTCACCGTCGTGCCGGTGATGCGCAAGGATTCACTGCACATCGATCAAGCGGACCGCGAGTTGCTGAAGGCAACCATCGAAAACCGTGATGAATCCCATATCCTGATTACCCATGGCACCGACACCATGGTGGAAACGGCCAAAGTGCTGTCGGCGATTCCCGGAAAAACGATGGTACTGACCGGCGCCCTCAATCCGGCCAGCTTCCGAGGATCGGATGCCGAATTCAATATCGGCACCGCTGTCGGCGCTGTACAAAGCCTGCCGCCGGGTGTTTACATCGCCATGAATGGCTGCATCTGGGATCCGGCCAAGGTCAAGAAGAACGTTTCAGCAAACCGCTTCGAAGCGCTTTGACGGCTTATTTCGCCAGCTCTTTCATCAGAACATGCCAGTGCTTTAGACCCCGGGCGACAGTCGACACCGGCACACGCTCGTTCAGGCCGTGCGAATAATCATCTTCCGGCCGGACATAGGCGCCTGAAACCCCGTAGGAGGGTATACCGGCGGCCCTGAAATACAGACTGTCGGTCGCTCCGGAAGACATGCCCGGCACAATGGGCAGGTCCTTGAAATTGACATCCACGGCTTTCCGGACGGCCTGAAGCACGTCATCGCGCAGTGGCGATGCGTCGCTGGCGAACGCTTTGCCCACTTCCGTGACCTTGGCCTGCGGATCGGCGATGACTTCCGCAATACGGGCGCGGACGCTTTCCACGGTAACACCCGGGAAAATCCGGCAGTTCACTGTGGCGGTCGCCAGTTGCGGCAGCGCATTCTCGGCATGGCCGCCGCTTAGCAAAGTAGCTACACAGGTCGTGCGCAAGGTACCCACGTATTCCGGGTCGGCGGCAATCGCCTTGACTGCGGCAGCATCGTTGGGATTGTCGGCAAAGCGCAGCATGGCCTTGCCCAGCTCGCCGCCGATCTGCTGGCCGGTGAAGCGGAAGGAGGCTCGGGTCTGCTCGCTGCTCTGTGCCGGAAATTCATAAGCGGCCAGCTTCTGCAGGGCGGCAGCCAATTGATAAATCGCGTTGTCCTTGCGTGGCCGGGAGCTGTGACCACCCGGATTGCTGACCGAGATGGCGAAGGTGGCGAAGGTCTTTTCCGCCGTCTGCAAGCCGTAGACCACGGCTTTGCTGTCATTGGCCAGGGTCCCGCCGCCGCCATCGCCATTGAGCAGGAACTCGGCGTCGGGAAACCGGGTACTTAGCACCTGCGTGCTGCGCATATCGGTTTCCTCGTCACCGGAGAAAACCAGAATGATGTCACGTGAGGGCATGAAACCTTCGGACTTCAACTGCAGGAGGGTGCTGACCGTCAGCGCCACGTCGAGCTTGTTGTCGTAAACGCCCCGGCCGTAGTGGTAACCGTTTTCTGTAATCATGGTGAACGGATCGCGCGTCCAATCCGACGGCACCGCTTCGACGACATCCATGTGGTTGGAAATCAACATCGGGCGCTTGCTGCCATTGCCGCGGTACCGCGCCACCAGAATCGCGGTATCTTCAAAACGCTCGACCTTGACATCTTCCGGGCTGAAGCCGCCATCAATCAGCTTTTTGGCGAGATACTCCGCCATGACCGGAACCTGCCCCCGGCCCTTGACTGTTTCCATGGCCACAATCTTGCCGAGCAGGTCGGTGGTTGCTTTGACATGGGCCTTATCGGCGGGCGCAGCCTGGAGACCGGCACTGAGGAAGGCGCCAAGCGCCATAATGATGCAGCGAAGAGTGTAATTTTTCATGGTCTTTGGTGAAAAGTGGGTCTGGCTTCAGCCTAGCACAACCGGATAGCGTATTGCAGACAAAGAAAAGCCGGCGCCCAATCGAACACCGGCCTGACTTGTTCCGATCAATAGGTGCCGACGAAGTTCAGGAACCAACCTTCATATGTGAAATCCAGCTGGGTCAGGTCATCGCTGAAATCGGTGAAGTTGTAGCCGATTCCGAGGCGCAGATTGTTGTTGAGATGTCGGTCAACACCGACCAACCAGCCCTCGCGGGTACCTTCATCGTAATTGGTACGCAGATGACGGTACTCGATGAGTGCGTCCCAGGCGTACACGGTTTCATAACGGGCCTGCACGGCCCACAGATCGGCGGCACTGTCGAACCACGGCCCGGCATTGCGGGTCACCCGCGCTTCACCGCTGCGATGAGCCACTTTAGCGGCCATTTCCCAGTCGGTATTGATGCGGTAGATGCCCTCCAGCGAGAACACATGCGAACGCTGGTCGTAATCCGAAAGACTGTCCTGGCCGAAGCTGCTCAAGTCATACAGATAGGTGTAACGGCCAAGGACATTGAAACGGTCATCGGAGGCCGGACGGTAGGCGAACCCGACATTGGCCTCGACGAATTTGGCATCATCAAGGGCATCCAGACGGTCTTCGGTATCACCGAAGTTCAAACGGGCTGCAATGCGCAGATCGTCATTGACCTTGTATAACAGCCGGTTGGTACCGACCCACTGACGACGCTGTTCGGCACCGGTATCACGACGGTATTCGAGGCGGCTGTTCCAGGTTACATCCTGATCGGTATAACCGCCATTGACACTGTAGGCGTTGCGGGTCACCGTTCCGTTCGCGCCTTCGAGATCACCGTACTGCAAGGTGAAGCCGGTGGTCCAGCCGACACCCGGGTAGAAATCGAGGCCGAAAGTATGGGCAATGCCGCTTTCCTCGTTCGATTTCAGGAACTGGCTTTCGTTGAAGATATTGACCTGGCTGGATACCCGCCAACGCTGACCGAAGGTGAATCCGGTCGGCGTCGAACGGTTGTAAAGCGTGTCATTGACCGTGCTGTCGGTCGAGTAGGTGTAATTGCCGTAGAACGAATGTTCCGGACTGACACGGTACTCGGCACTGACACGGGCGGCGTCTCCGCGATCGCCGGTGGTGTATTCGACTCCGATGCTGGACAGATTGGCGAAGTTGTATTTGGCACCTGCGGTGAAAGCATCATTATC